>JAFMDF010000150.1 GCA_017857395.1 Bacteroidota bacterium
ATATTATTTCGTGTAATTTATGTATTAATCAAAAATTTGAGCGAACCTAGCGGAGTAAAAATTAAGTTGATAGAAATTGACAAAATGGAATTTTTTAACTAAAAGTTAAGTTTCCCAATAAATATCCGTTTCGCAACGTATAAACTGTAGGGGATTCACGCCTAACATATTAGGTTAAATTTCAATCTCTATTCTTAGGGGCATATTATTACAACAAAATTCCTAAAAATTTTAAAATTTCAAAGAATGAACATTACAGTTGTAGGTACAGGCTATGTTGGACTAGTCACAGGAACTTGCTTTGCAGAAACAGGTAACCAAGTTATTTGTGTAGATATTGACAAGCAAAAAGTAGAACGGATGCGAAATGGGGAAGTCCCTATTTTTGAACCCGGGTTGGAAATTTTATTTGAAAGAAATACCAAACAAGGTCGGTTAAGCTTTACGACTAATTTAGCAGAAGGTATTAAAGATGCAGAAATTATATTTTTAGCGCTGCCTACACCTCCAGGAGAAGATGGGTCAGCTGATTTATCTTATATTTTAGGTGTTGCCAAAGATTTATCTGCCATCATTACGGATTATAAAGTGATTGTAGATAAAAGTACGGTTCCTGTTGGAACTGCTCAAAAAGTGCACGATATTTTAGCAAAAAGATTAGATTTAGATCTATTCGATGTTGTTTCCAATCCTGAATTTTTACGAGAAGGAGTAGCAGTAGATGATTTCATGAAGCCTGACCGGGTCGTGATTGGCACAAATTCTAATAGAGCTAGAAAAGTAATGGAACGCCTTTATAATCCATTTGTACGACAGGGTAATCCTGTTATATTTATGGATGAGCGGTCTGCGGAAATGACCAAATATGCAGCTAATTCCTATTTAGCGGCAAGGATTTCTTTTATGAATGAGATTGCTAATCTTTGTGAAAAGGTAGGCGCAAATGTAGATGATGTTAGAAAAGGAATGGGAAGTGATACCAGAATTGGCAAGCGATTTTTATTCCCTGGTGTAGGTTATGGTGGCAGTTGTTTCCCTAAAGATGTGCAAGCTTTGGCAAAAACAGCTAGTCAATATGATTACGATTTTAAAATTTTGAAATCTGTCATGCAAGTTAACAGAATTCAAAAATCCGTTATGGTGGAGAAAATTCAAAACCACTATGGCGCCGATTTAACAGGCAAAACTTTTGGGATTTGGGGCTTAGCATTCAAACCTAATACGGATGATATTAGAGAAGCACCAGCCTTATATATTATCGAAGAGTTATTAGCAGCAGGCGCTAAAATTAAAGCGTTTGACCCTGAGGCGATGGATAATGTAGCAAAAGAATTTGGAGATAGGATTCAACTTTGTGGCGACCAAAACGAAGCATTAATTGATGCCGATGCGCTAATTATTTTGACAGAATGGAGTGTTTTTAGAACACCTAGTTTCAAAGTCCTTAGAAAATTACTAAACGAACCTATCATTTTTGATGGTAGAAACTTATATAGCTTAGACCAAATGCAAGAATTAGGTTTCGCTTACCAAAGTATTGGTAGAGAAAAAATTGCCTTACCTGCCGAAGCTAAAGTTAAAGCTTAAATTTCAAGAGTACTCACTTTTGAAGCTTAATAATTAAGAGCTTCCAGAACTTAACGTTCTGGAAGCTCTTTCTATTTAAAGGCTATGATCAAGTAAAATCTCCATGAATTGATAAAATCCATTATCGCAGCTACAAAGTTAAAGAAAACTTAAAAATACACCACTTCGCTACCTCTTTTATGTATTTCTACTTCAAAAATCATCTAACCATCAAACAAATATCGTATTTATACCTTATTAAAAAAAAGGCATTAATATTGTGACCATTAAAGAAATTGTAGTCTTAGAACAATAAACCGATTTTTTTGAAACGATGGATTTATAGTATTAGGATAGTAAAAATCTACATCCTGTTAATCTTATAAAAAATCCTATCATCTTGTAGATATGAAAGTAATCAAAAATATATTTAAAATACTAGGCTTTTTTGTAGTGTTATTTTTAATAGCCGCTATTGCCATTCCTATTTTTTATAAGGATAAAATTGTAGATATCCTTAAAACAGAAACCAATAAAACACTCAATGCGAAAGTGGATTTTAAAGATGTGGAATTATCGCTCTTGCGAAACTTCCCTGCGCTTAGTCTGCATATTGATGATTTAACGGTGGATGGGGTCAATGAATTTGCGGGTACTCGATTATTTGGTGCACCTGCTGCGGAAATAGAATTAGATTTTTGGAAAGTCTGGGGCAACTCCACCTCTATTCCTATAGAAGCTTTTACTTTAGAAAGTCCAGTTGTTAATGTACGTGTTTTAAAAAATGGACAAGCCAATTGGGATATTGCCAAACCTTCTGAAACGCCAGTAAATGCCGAACCTGTGCAATATCTCGTAGAAATGGAGCAATATACCATCAAAAATGGGCAATTGACTTATGTAGATGAAAGTCTGGATTTTGAAATGGAAATGAATGATTTAAATCACACAGGTAGTGGCGATTTTTCAGAATCCATTTTTGATTTAGCTACACAAACACAGATAGGAGCTTTAACGGTAGAAATGGAAGGTATGACTTATTTGCGAAAAGCAAAAGCAGATTTGGCCGCAACTATCAATATGGACATCAACGACCTAATTTTCAGGTTGAAAGAGAATGTTTTAACATTGAATGCTTTAACCATCAAAGCAGATGGAATGATTGATATGAACGATGAAGAATATGTGATGGATTTAAAGTTTAGTTCGCCGCAGAATAGCTTCAAAAACCTTTGGTCTATTATTCCTTCTGCTTATACTGCCGATTACGCCAATGCCAAAATTGATGGCAAAATGACCTTAAATGGCTTATTGGCGGGCACTTATAATGCAGCAAAAAATATTTATCCAGCTTTTAAAATATCGACTCAAATTGATAATGGAAGTGTGCAATATCCCGATTTACCAATGGCTTTAAAATCCATTTTTACAGATATTACCATTAATAGTCCAAGTTCAGATTTTGACGATATGGAGGTGCGGATTCCTCAATTTGAATTTAAATTAGGAGACAATCCTTTTGCAGGAAACTTTAATCTAAGAAATCCAATTTCTAATCCTCAATTAAAAACAGAAGTGAGAGGCATTCTAGATTTAGAAGATATAGGAAAAGCCGTTCCATTAGAAGGCATCAACAGTTTAAGCGGTATTATCGAATCTGATTTTTATGTCAATGCATCCATGTCTCAAATGGAAAAGGCGCAATATGACGCCATTGATATGCGAGGCAAGGTAGCGGTTAAGAATATGATTGTGGAACAAGATGGATTGCCTAAAGTAAATATTAAATCTTTAGCCACTGACTTTAGTCCACAACGCATTAAACTAGACAATTTTGAAGCAAACTTAGGGCAAAGTGATATAAAAGCATCGGGTAGTATCTTTAATTTATTGGCTTATTTTAGTCCCAAAAAAACGATGGAAGGCAATTTTAAAATAGCATCCAACTATTTTAATGCCAATGAATGGTTAGTGGAAGAAACAGTCACTAGCCCCAAAGTTGGTTTTTTAAACACCTCCAATACTCAACCAGAAGCAGTTCTAACTTCTAATGAACCAACAACCGAAGTGTTTGACCGCTTTAATTTTAATGTGGATGCCGCTATTAAGCAACTAGATTACGATGTGTATGAAATGAAGGATTTTACTTTCGATGGTACGGTCAATCCAGAACGAACTACTATTGATAATTTCTATACTAAAATTGATAAAAGTGATATTCAAGCATCTGGTAGCATCAATAATTTAATTGGATATGTCATGGATAATGAAACGCTTACGGGCAATATTGATTTAAACTCCAATTACTTAGACTTAAATCAATTCATGACCGAGTCAGAGGCAACCCCAACGACGGAAGCAGTAGAAATTATCCCTGTACCAGAGAATATTGATTTAACGATTAGTTCTAACTTAAAGAAAGTCAGTTATACCAATTTTGATTTAACCAATATTAAAGGAGAAGTCATCGTCAAAGAAAGCGCAGCAGTGATGAAGGATGTAAAAGGTAAAATCTTAGGTGGTAATGTATCTTTTGAAGGGGCTTATAATACTCAAAATTTAAGTCAACCAAAATTTGACATTAAAACAACTTTAGAAGGGCTCAACTTTAATTCCGCTTTTAATACCTTCAATACTTTTGAACAATTAGCACCGATTGGTAAGTTCATTGATGGAAAATTTAATACAACTTTATCCATCAATGGAATTTTAGGAAAAGATATGATTCCCGATTTAACCAAGTTAAACTTAAGCGGTTTTTTCCATACGCTAGAAGGAGTGATTGATGGGTTCAAACCAATACAAGAATTGAGTAGTAAATTAAATATTGAGGATAAAATCAAAAAATTAAAAATCAAAGACTCTAAGAACTGGATTGAAGTCAAAGATGGATTTTTAACCGTCAAAGAATTTGAGCATAAAATAGACGATATGTCTTTCTTGATTCAAGGAAAGCACGGTTTAACTCAGGAAATGAAGTACGTTGTCAAAGCTAAAATTCCAAGAAAATTATTAGAAAAAACAGGCTTGTCTAAAGCAGCCAATAATGCTTGGGATGCGATTGCCAAAGCGGCTAATAGTAAAGGTATTAATTTAGCAAATGGCGAATTTGTTCGATTAAAAATAGATTTAACAGGTTCGATGTTAGCGCCTAAATTTAATATCGTTCCAGTAGCAGCAGATGGAGAAACATCCGTCCAAGATGCTACTAAAGCAGCAGTAGAAGCTACCATTAATCAAGCAGTAGATTCTGCTAAAACGGTGCTAAATAATACCCTTGATTCTGTTAAAGCGGAAACAGACGCTTTAAAAGATACGCTTACTTCCGTAGTCGATAAAAAAGTGGAGGAAGCAAAGGAAACAGCGAAAGAAACGGCAAAAAATGCTTTAGATTCTCTTAAAGCTGGTGGCGAAATAGGCTTACCTAAAATTGATGATACAGGCAAAATTCTAAAAGATACCACTATCGGTAAGGAAATAGATAAGGTAAAGGATAAATTAAAAGACTTTAATCCTTTTAAAAAGAAGAAAAAGAAAACAGGAGAAGGGTAAAATATAATTTTCAATTTCAAATTTTCAATTCTCAATTTTCAACTTCCTTAGGCGGAATTTTTTAACGAGAAAGACTTAAACAACTTATTCCTGCAATTTATTTAAGTCTTTCTCGTTAAAAATACTAAAAGGAGAAAAATTCCAGTCATCTAGAATTTTTCTCCTTTTTCTTTTCTTGTAAAATAGTACTTTTACCATTATTGTATTAAGGATTGACCGTTCAAGTTTATCAAATTCCTAAAAACAGTTGATATTTTTAATTTCAATCTAAGATTTAAAATAGTATAATTATCAACTAACTCGATAAACTAATTCGCAAATCCTATCCTGTTAATCCTGAATAATCTTGTCATCCTGTAATTATAAATGAATCTAGAATACTTCATAGCTACAAAAGTCGCCGAAGCGAATAAACAATCCTTTTCGAGGATGATTATTCGCATTGCCATTGCCGCCATTGCCGTTTGTTTAGCAGTAATGATTGGGGCAACTGCTATGATTAGTGGATTTAAAAAGGAAATCAGTACTAAAATATTTGGTTTTAATGGGCATATTCAGATTACTGCCCATGGTCCCAATAGTAGAGATTTAGCTTTAGAAACTAACATTCCGATTGATAAAGACCAAGACTTCTATCAAAGTGTCGCAGAAATAGGACGGGTAATTTATCCTGCGAAAAGAGGGCTTTTCGGTTTGGAATTACCAGGCGAATACGAAGCAACGACCAAAGGCGGCGTCAAGCATATCCAAATATATGCGACCAAGCCAGGCGTGATAAAAACAAAGGAAGCCATTGAAGGCATTGTCATTAAAGGAATAGGAGCAGATTACGATTGGGAATTCATGCAACAGTTTCTACAATCAGGGAAACTACTACCCTTACAAAGTGAAAAAGCAGAACGAGGCATCATGATTTCCCAGCAAACTGCCGACCGATTAGATGTGACCGTCGGGAAAAAATTTATTGTCTATTTTAAAGACGCAGGTGGTAATGGACAAATAGGTAGACGTTTAACCGTAACAGGCATTTTTAAAACAGGCTTAGTTGATTTTGATAAGGGGTTTGCTTTAGTAGATATTCGATTTTTACAAGAATTAAATAAATGGACACCCAATCAAGTAGGCGGATTTGAGATTGTGTTAGACGAGATAGCCGACTTGGAAGTGATGACAGAACACATCTATTTAAATGAAATCCCCAATCATTTAACAGGAAACAATCTCAAAAAAATCCTTCCCTTTCTATTTGGTTGGTTAGATTTCCAAGACATTAATGAAGTAGTGATTTTATCCATGATGATTGCGGTTTGTATTATCAATATGATTACTGCTTTATTAATTTTAATACTAGAGCGCACCAATATGATTGGCATTTTAAAAGCCCTTGGCGCAACAGATTGGTCGATTCGAAAAATATTTTTATACCATGCGGCTTATATTATTGCACTAGGTTTATTATATGGAAATTTATTAGGCATTGGTTTTTGTTTACTAGAAGATTATTTCCATTTCATCAAATTATCTGAAGAAAATTATTATTTATCTTATGCCCCGATTAATTTAGAATTTTTCACTATTGCCGCTTTAAATATGGGCACTTTGTTTTTAACGGTCGCTTTTTTAATCATCCCAACTTATCTGATTACTAAAATTAGTCCTGTAAAGGCGATTAGATTTAATTAGACGAGTTGCGAGTTACGGGTTGCGAGTTAGTTTTAGAATTTATCTTTAAAATTAGTTTTTATAAAACTGATATTAATCAAAAAATCTACGATTTAACCCGCAACTCGCAACTCGCAACCCGCAACTCATAAAAATATGCACAAATCAGGTTTCGTAAATATCATTGGACGGCCAAACGTTGGCAAATCAACCTTAATGAATGCTTTAGTAGGCGAACGTATGTCTATTATTACCAGCAAACCACAGACCACTCGGCATCGAATTTTAGGGATTGTGAGTGAGGAGAATTATCAATTGGTTTTCTCGGATACGCCAGGTATCGTGATGGAAATAGGGTATAAAATGCATGAAGCGATGAATCGTTTTGTTTCTTCTACTTTTGACGATTCAGATGTGATGCTTTTTGTCACAGATAAGTATGACCAATATGACGAAGATGGGCCAACGGTAACTCGTTTAAAGAAATTAAACGTGCCTTTATTTTTGGTCATCAATAAAACCGACCAAAGTACAGATGAAGAAATAACGGATTTAATCAAAAAGTGGAATAGTTGGATCAATTTTAAAGAAACAATTCCCATTTCTGCTTTGAATCAAACCAATACCCAAAAATTACTGGAATTAATTTTGGAAAACACCCCAGAAGGGCCAGTTTATTATCCAAAAGACCAGTTGACAGATAAACCAGAACGCTTTTTTGTCAGCGAAATTATTAGAGAAAAAATCTTACAACAATACAAAAAAGAAGTCCCCTACTCTTGCGAAGTTATTGTGGATTCCTTTAAGGAGGACGTCACCAATAAAGGGGAAGAAATAACTAGAATTGAAGCCCATATTTATGTAAATCGTAAAACGCAAAAGCCAATCCTCATTGGAAAAGGCGGTTCAGCGATTAAAAAATTAGGCATTGAAGCTAGAAAAGATATTGAAAAATTTTTAGACACCAAAGTATATTTAGAACTCTACGTGAAAATAAAGGAGAATTGGAGGGATAATGATAAAGTTTTGAAGAGTTTTGGGTATCAGTAAACGGGTTTCGGGTTGCGAGTTGCGGGTTGGATATAGCAATTTTGTCGAATATTAAAGTGTAAATTTAAGTTTTGAATTCTACCTAAATATTAAACAAATGCAGTAGCCAACCCGCAACTCGCAACCCGCAACCCGCAACTCACACACATGAAAAAAGTAGGCATCACAGGTGGCATAGGCAGCGGAAAAACGACCGTTTGTCAACTATTCGAATTATTGGGCATTCCTATCTATTATGCAGATAATAAAGCAAAGGAATTAATTGTCAAAAACGAAGCATTAAGAACTAAATTAATAGAGGCTTTTGGCGAAGAGACTTACCTGCCCGATGGCAGTTATAATCGAGTGTATATTGCCAATATCGTCTTTTCAGACAAAAAGGAATTAGAAAAACTCAATCATATTGTACATCCAGCCATGTATCAAGATGGCTTGGATTGGCATAATGCGCAAGAGGGTGTGCCATATACTTTAAAGGAAGCAGCGATTCTTTTTGAAAGCAAAGGGCATTTGCAAATGGATAAAACTATTTTGGTAGTCGCACCTGAGCAAATCAGAATTGAACGAGTGATGAAGCGAGACCAGACAACCGTAGAAGCCGTCCAAGCTCGGATAGATAAACAATTACCAGATGCAGAGAAGATAAAACTGGCAGATTATATTATTCTGAATGATGGGAAAGCGCCTTTAGTGCCGCAGGTTTTGAAGATTCATGATAAGTTGCGAGGCGTATAGCAGCTTCAATTTATTAATAATCAACCACCTGAGTTTGTTAAACAGCATCCACCACATCGCCATTATCTGCTCCGATTACGAAAAGTCCAAAGCCTTTTACATCAACATTTTAGGCTTAACACCCATTCGGGAAGTCTATCGAAAAGAAAGACAATCCTATAAACTAGACCTTGCCTTACAAGATAATTATATCATCGAACTCTTTTCTTTCCCCAATCCTCCCAAGCGTTTAACTCGTCCAGAAGGGACAGGTTTACGGCATTTGGCTTTTGAAGTCGATGATTTACCAGCGGTTTTAGCTACTTTAAAAGCAAAAGGAGTCGATGCCGAACCTATTCGAGTGGATGAATTTACGGGCAAACAATTTAGTTTTATTTTTGACCCTGATGAATTGCCGATTGAGCTATATGAAAAGTAATTTTTTGAAAGGAACTAAAAAATGATTATCTTGTTTTGATAATAGAATTACTACACAAAGTAAAATAATAGAAAATGCAAGCAACAAATAGCTTAAGTAACATCCAGTTAGAATTATTAAAGATTTATAGTGCTAATATCAGCGACGAACAACTACTAGAAATCAAATCATTATTAGCTAAATATTTTGCAGATAAAGTCACTAATGGAATTGACAAATTATTTGCAGAAAAAGGCTGGGGGCAAGAAAAAATTGAAGAATGGTCTAAAGAACACATGAGAACTAAATACAACCAATAATGAAAATAGTATTGGATACAAACGTCCTTTTGATGTCACTTCCTAAATTATCGCCTTACCGACCTATCTTTGATAATTTATTAAATGGCACTTATGAATTAGTCCTAACAGAAAGTATTTTTCAAGAATACAAAGAGATAATAGGACAAAAAACAACTAAAGAAATTGCAGAAAACCTTAGCGAACTCTTTAAGCAATTAAAAAATGTTCAGCTTGTAAAGGTTTATTATCATTGGAATTTAATTGAAAGAGACCCCGATGATAATAAGTTTGTCGATTGCGCTATTACTGCCAACGCCAAGTTTTTAGTAAGCAATGATAAACATTTCAATAGCTTAAAAAGGATTGATTTTCCCAAAGTCGATTTGATAAGCGCAGATACCTTTCTCGAAGAAGTAAAAAAATTATAAGCATTCTCTTTATACCTCAGCGAATTTTCGCTTTTTTCCAAACAAATGTACTTTTCTTTGCAATTGTTATCTTTTTTATTGACTTTTGTTACTTCCTAATCAAAATAGCAATATGAGCCTAATCATTATCGTAATTATCGTCGTCACTTCTATTATTCTGGTCGAATAACAGCGAACGGTATTTTATGATTTCATAAAGTCTATTTTGAAATAAAGCCGTTCTCTTTTACATGGGGGAACGGCTTTGTTTTAGGGGAGATTTGGGTTTGTAGGTTGAATTGAATAAATGTAACGACTGGTTGATATTAGAAATATATGAACTAGTTCATTTGTATACACAAATTGTGTGTAATTAAATTTAGAAACAATAAGTGAAACTTACGAAAGAGAATTTTAATAGAGCCAGAGACTTCATATTAACAAACGCAAGAATGATAGAAAGGCGTTTGTTTCAATTTCATTTTGGAAATGATAGTCCTGAAGGGGTTTTTCATGCAGTATATGCCTATCGAAACTCGGACGGTGGCTTTGGACACGGAATGGAACCTGATACAGCCTCACCTGAAAGTCAACCTCTTTTCAGTATTATGGCTCTTGAAACTTTAGATGAAATAGGCTACCTAAATTCCGACTTAATACAAAGAGATTTTATACCCTATTTTCAAAGTGTCACAACAGAAAAAGGAGGAATTCCTTGGATGTTGAGGCCTAAAAGCGATTATCCTTGTGCAGGACATTTTAAGACCGTTAAAGAATGGGCTGCTTTGAGTACAACTGCTCCTTTATTGGGAATTCTTGAGAAATACAAAATAGACATTCCTTGGATGCAAAAAGCAGAAGAATTTATCTGGCAGGAAATTGAACGAATAAAAGAGAAACACGTTTTTTGCCATCTATGTGTGCCAAGGCGATTGAAATTCCTGCAATACACTAAAAGCAGAGATAAGGCGGAAAAAGCACTTAGTGATTTAAAGGAATGGATATTAGCGGAAGGAGTACTTTGCAAGGATAAATCTGATGAAGGTTGGGGACTTTACGGGAAACCTCATAGCTTGTATTATGCACATTCACCTGAGAGTATTTTAAACCCTATATTTTCTTATGACACAATTAATGCTGACATAAAAGAACTAATTAGTCGACAGAAAAATGATGGAAGATGGGACACTTGGTATGGATTAAGTGAAGGAATGAAATTAGAATGGGCAGGAATACAAACCTTATGGACATTGAAAACACTGAAAAATTACGATAGAATTGAAAAGTAAATAAAAAAATACACACAACAAACCAATTAATTCAAAATCAAATAAATATGAAAGTCACAGTTGAGAAAAATGAAAAAGTTGCAAAAATGATATTTGCATCTATTTATCCACTTTACCTAAATAGATTGGAGAAAAATGGAAGAACAAAAGAAGAACTCAATCAAGTAATTAAATGGTTTACTGGTTTTGATCAGGATGCTTTACAAGCACTTATTGATGAAAAAGCAACCTTTAGAACATTTTTTCAAAAAGCTAAAATAAATCCAAACGCAGACTTGATTAAAGGAGTCGTTTGTGGTTATCGAATTGAAGAAATAGCCGATGAATTTGAATTGTATAAACAATGTAGACGTATGGAAAAGCTAATTGATGAATTAGCAAGAGGTCGTAAAATGGAGAAAATTTTGCGTAAAGAAAAAAAGTAGAAACTGGTGTTAATAAGGTGTATGATGTTCAGTACCAGCAAAAGCTGGTAACGCCACATACACGAGACCGTTGGCGGCAAGCAGCAAAAACAAAACAAATGAAAGGATATAAACATATCGAAAGAGAAGGTATTATGAAAGAAGTAACGAAAATTTTCAATCTAAAGTTGGAATTTGCTCTAAAGTAGCAGGGTTGGACCAGATAGTTGAGGAAGGATATATAGCGCAGGAAGATAGATTGCAAGTGATTAAAGAATACGACGAATGGGGTAAAAAGATTGCAATTAATTGAGCAAATAAGAAAGGAACCGACCAACAAACATCTATTTTTGCCACGCCCTATGCGGTCGGGTAAAAATAGATGCCAACCTTAGCCTTCATCAATATAAGAAAGTGCATTGAATTTTTTATTTACTTCAAATATATTTATATGAAAAAAATAATTATTAATTGTTTAATGTTGTCTCTTTTTATTACTGCTTGTGGTGATGACAATGCTAGCCCCTCATGTGACACTACTGATGTGGCTGCCACAATAGTAGGTACCTGGGCAGAAACTCCAATTAGTGGTATGGGAAATGAAGTTACCTTCAGTAACGGTATGTCAGGATTTTGTACAGAAGCGTCTCTATTTTCAACTGAACTGAATGGAGATGTTTCAACAACTTTTACATGGGCATTGAACGTTGACAATTCAATTATTACTCTAGATTATTCAAATGGGTTGTCTGTTAACTATAATGTAGGGTCAGTGGAATGTGATAATTTTGACCTAGAATTGTTTGGTTTTACAGTGACATTAAGCAGAAAGTAACTACAATATTGCTTATTTTGTATTCTAGGGAGTTGGAAATAAATAAGGTATCCAAAGATGTGGTTTTAGTTTGTTCTTATGCAAGGCATCAAAAACAAGAACGAGTGTAAGCTCGTGAACCGCTTGCGGACGGAATGCTAAAGCCGCAGAATGGGTAGGTTATATTTTTCCAAGTCCCTAAGATTAAAAACAATGACTGTAATGTTAAGTTTAGTACCGTTGGCTTGCAAATAGTCGTAACTCTCGGAAACCAAAAACACCCCAACTACCCATCGTAAAAAAACCAATAAAAAAACGACAAAATAAAACATACTCAAATACCTTTGACAAACAAACGAAAATAAACCAACCAAAACAATCATTTATTTGTAACTAAAAAACACATTTAATACCTCGTATGTCTAAATTAAACAAATACAGCAAAACGCTTACACAGAATGATGAATTACCTGGCGCACAAGCCATGTTGCACGCTATTGGACTGACAACCAAAGACTTAAACAAACCTCAAGTTGGTATTGTGAGTACAGGGTGGGAAGGAAATCCTTGTAATATGCATTTAAATGACTTGGCAAAAGACCTTAAAAAGGGGGTCAATAAAGAGGATATGATTGGCTTGATTTTCCATACCATTGGCGTAAGTGATGGGATGTCTATGGGAACATCAGGGATGCGTTTTTCGCTCGTTTCTAGGGACATTATTGCGGATTCTATTGAAACGGTAGTTTCTGCACAATGGTATGATGGCATCGTGGCGGTCGTAGGTTGTGACAAAAACATGCCTGGAGCGATGATGGCTATTGGTAGATTGAATAGACCCAGTATTTTGGTATATGGCGGAACGATTCAACCAGGATGTGTTGCAGGAAAAAAATTAGATATAGTCTCTGCTTTTGAAGCACTAGGGCAAAAAGTAGCAGGAGATATTAATGAAAAAGAATTTAGAGCAGTTGTAAAGAATGCTTGCCCAGGGGCAGGTGCTTGTGGTGGGATGTATACTGCCAATACGATGTCTTCCGCTATTGAAGCGATGGGCATGAGTTTACCTTATAGTTCTTCTAATCCAGCCGTCAGTAAGGATAAGGCGGAAGAAATGAATAGAGTTGGTAAGGCGATGAAAAATTTATTAAAGAAAGACATTAAGCCACGGGATATAATGACACGGGCAGCTTTTGAAAATGCTTTAACGTTAATTACTGTTTTAGGTGGGTCTACTAATGCGGTATTGCACATGATTGCAATGGCAAAATCAGTTGGCGTACCCTTGACGATTGATGATTTCCAGATGATTAGTGATAAAACCCCATTTTTGGCAGATTTAAAGCCGAGTGGTCAGTATGTGATGGAAGATTTGCATCAAGCAGGTGGTGTGCCAGCCGTTCTAAAATTGCTATTAGAAGAAGGCTATATCGACGGTACTTGTATGACGGTAACAGGTAAGACTTTAGCAGAAAATCTAAAGGACTTACCTGGCTTGAAGAAAGGACAAAAAGTGGTACATGGGTTTGATAACCCAATCAAAGCAACAGGGCATTTAAGAATCCTTTATGGCAACCTTGCTGAAGAAGGATCCGTTGCAAAGATTACAGGAAAAGAAGGTTTAGTGTTCAAAGGAACTGCTAAAGTATTTGACGGCGAACCAGCAGCGAATGCCGCTATTGTTGGCAATAAAATTAAAGAAGGTGATGTGATTGTCATCCGCTATTCTGGGCCTAAAGGCGCTCCGGGGATGCCAGAAATGTTAAAACCAACTTCGGCTATTATCGGCGCAGGTTTGGGTAAAAAAGTAGCCTTAATTACAGACGGTCGTTTTTCTGGTGGTACGCATGGTTTCGTCGTGGGACATATCACGCCAGAAGCACAAGTCGGTGGCTTAATAGGTTTATTAAAAGATGGCGACAAAATTACGATTGACGCCAAAAAGAATATGATTAAAGCACATCTTACTAAAAAAGAAATCAAAGCTAGAAGAAAAGCATGGAATGCACCAAAAAGTCCAGCAACTTCTGGAATTTTGCGCAAGTATATGCATAATGTTTCTTCGGCTAGTGAGGGTTGTGTGACAGATGAATTTTAATCCACCCATCCCTAACCTGTCACCCATCCACTTTGCGGTTCGGAAACTTACATTTCCTCATCTCCAGAGGGAAGGGGACTCATTTTTCGACTCCCCTCCATTTGAAGATGAAGGAGTATACTCCTGAACCGCACAGCGGATGGGAGAGCCTTTTGGGGGTGGGTTGCTGAATAGTGACAATAAATGAATTATTAATTACTTGTTGATTGATTGATTATCGGGATAGGCGAAAAATCCCCAATAATTAATCATCAATAATTAATCAACTAATATAATGAAAGTACAACACAAGGCGGATATCGCCAAAAATGGACAAGCCGCTAAGTCGGATAAACCTTTAAAGACAGAAAGAATAAAAGGTGCAGAGGCAGTCGTCAAATGTCTGATTGCCGAAGGAATTAAGACTATTTATGGCTATCCTGGTGGGGCAATTATGCCGACTTATGATGCGATGTACCATTATCAAGATGAGTTGCAACATATCTTAGCTCGTCATGAACAAGGCGCTATTCATGCCGCCGAAGGACATGCGAGAGTCACTAGAGAAACTGCTGCTTGTATCGCAACTTCTGGGCCTGGTGCATTAAATTTGGCAACAGGAATTGCGGATGCTTATCTAGATTCTGTCCCTTTGGTCTGTATTACAGGGCAAGTTTTTAGTGGTGTTTTGGGGACAGATGCCTTCCAAGAAACAGATGTGATTGGTTGTACGATGTCTATTACCAAGTGGAATTATCAAATCACGAAGCCTGAAGAAATCCCTAGCGTTTTTGCGAAGGCATTTTATATTGCCAATACGGGCAGACCAGGGCCAGTTGTGATTGATATTACCAAAGATGCACAGAATGGGTTGTTGGATTTTCATTATGAAAAAATGACAAACATCCGTACCTATCATCCTAGATTGAAAGCCAAAAAGTCTGCTTTAGAGAAAGCGGCGGAGTTAATCAATAAAGCTAAAAAGCCATTTATTTTAGCAGGTCATGGCATCCAAATTGCTCGTGCAGAAAAAGTCTTTACAGCGTTTATTGAAAAGACGGGGATTCCAATTGGTTGTACGATTCATGGTTTAGGGACTATTCCGAATGACCATAAATTGCATACGGGTATGTTAGGCATGCACGGAAATTATGGCCCGAATATTAAGACCAATGAATGTGATGTATTGATTGCTATCGGCATGCGTTTTGATGACCGAGTAACGGGGAATTTAGAAAAATATGCCAAGCAAGCAACGGTTATTCATATTGAAATTGATCCATCAGAAGTTAATAAAAATGTATTTGCACATGTGCCGATTATAGCGGATGCTAAGGACGCTTTGACCCAATTACTACCAATGGTCAAAAAACGAAAGCATACGAAGTGGTTAGCGGAATTCCGTGCAGCAGATAAAATTGAGTACGAAAAGGTCATTAAAAGAGATTGTGGGCCTTCTCCCGAAGGAGAAATCCGTATGGGGCAAGTGATGAAAGAGGTGTCTGACCAAACAAAAGGGCAAGCAATTGTTGCTACCGATGTTGGACAACACCAAATGATTGCCGCTCGCTACTATAAATATAATACCACCAATTCTTGGGTGTCTTCTGGAGGTGCAGGAACAATGGGCTATGGTTTACCAGCCGCTTTTGGGGCAAAATTTGCCGATCCAAAACGGGAAGTTATCTGTGTTTGTGGAGACGGTGGTTTTCAAATGACGATTCAAGAATTGGGTTTGTGTGCGCAATGGAATGTTGGAGTCAAGATTCTTTTACTGGATAATAACTTCTTAGGCATGGTGCGCCAATGGCAGCAACTGTTCTTTGATAGACGCTATTCTTCGGTTGAATTGGTCAATCCAAATTTTGTAATGATTGCTGAAGGGTTTGGCGTAAAAGCTAAGGAAGTTAGTGATCCTAAAAAATTGAAGCAAGCGATTAAGGAGATGTTGGCGCATGATGGGCCTTATTTATTACATGTTCGAGTAGAAAAAGAAGAGAATGTCTTTCCGATGGTGCCTAGTGGGGCTGGAATTGGGGATATTCGATTGGAATAAAAGGGTTTTCAATTTAAAATTGGTAGAATGTTCTCCCCCTTTGGAGGGGGTCGGGGGGAGGAAATGCAAATCAATTGAAGTAATTACTTAAAAAATCCTCCCCCCGACCCCCTCCAAAGGGGGAAAGAGTAAAATCTAATTTCCATAAAAATGCAAAAAGAATATACTATATCCGTTTTTTCCGAAGACATGGTTGGCTTATTAAGTCGGATTGTAACGGTTTTTACTAGAAGACATATCAACATAGAAAGTTTAGTTACTTCCGAATCTTCTATGAAAGGTATTTATCGGTTTATTGTCGTTGTAACGGTTAACGAAGCAATGGTAGAACACTTGGTTAAGCAAATAGAAAAACAAGTAGATGTCTTGAAAGCCTTTCATTATGAAAATGATGAAATTGTTTATCAAGAAGTTGCCTTGTATAAAGTACCAACAGCTATTTTCTTAAAAGGAAACCACGTTGAAACG
This sequence comes from Bacteroidota bacterium, assembly GCA_017857395.1. Taxonomy (GTDB): domain Bacteria; phylum Bacteroidota; class Bacteroidia; order Chitinophagales; family Saprospiraceae; genus JAFMDF01. The sequence continues at coordinate 16,780 of JAFMDF010000150.1, forward strand.
GTCGTGAGGGCGCATAATGCTAGAATCTTAGATATAGAAGAGGACTACATTGTCATCGAAAAGACAGGGCATAAAAGCCAAACAGAAGCTCTATTAAGGGAATTAGAGCAAATTGGTATTTATGAATTTACACGTTCTGGCCGAGTTGCGATTAGCAAGCATCATGAACCTTTAAATCAATATTTGAAGGAGGTAGAAGCAGAGGTAGCCCAATAGTTTTAATTGAAATGATAATTTCTACTCAAAAAGTAGAGCGATTTTAAAATCGTTTTAATTTTATAGTTCAAACAACTACTTTTTAATTAAAAAAAATGTACTTTTGCACTCCTTTTAGGAAAATCTAAAAAGGGTTATTTATTTAAAATCCACAAAAAAATAATGTCGGTACCAATTTTTAATTAAATTTCACCCGACCTCTTAATTTTAATTGTTAAAAAGTATTAGTGATGGATGCTATCAAATTTGTTCAAGAACAATTAGCTAACAAAAGCGAACACCCTTCTTTTCGTCCAGGGGATACAGTAGCTGTTTCCTTAAGAATTAAGGAAGGTGAAAAAGAACGGATTCAAGTTTACCGTGGAGACGTTATCCAAATTAAAGGACACGGCGCAACAAAAACCTTTACGGTTAGAAAAATATCTAACGGTGTTGGTGTAGAAAGAATTATACCTTTAACTTCTCCTGCAATTGCAGAGATTAAGGTATTAAAAAGAGGTAAAGTTAGACGAGCTAAATTATATTATTTACGTGATTTAGTAGGTAAGAAAGCAAGAATTAAGGAACGTAAGTTCATTAAGAAATAATCGAATTCACATCAATTATTATATTATATCCAGAGGGGCTGGCACGGGTTGTGTTAGCCCCTTTGATCTTTAATTATCAAAATGTAAAATGTAAAAATCTAAATTTAAAAGTAAGTAACCTCTAGCCTTTCTTGATTATCTATTAAGAACTATTTTTTACTTTTAAATTTTACATTTGTAATTTTCAATTTTAGATTAAAACTTCACTACTTTTCTACTCAATACTGCTCCCCCACTCTGCTTTATTAAAATCGTATAAACGCCACTACTTAAGTATCCAGTCTGAACAGTCCGACAGTCAGTCCCACAATTACTAATGCTAAGGGGAACCATTTGTCCCAAATTATTAATTAAATGGATGGCAGAAGTCGGTAATTCCGTAATGATTGTACCTACTAATTTAAACTCATTCGTAAAGGGATTCGGATACTCTAACAATTTCGTGGTGGATAATCCACTGACTTCCAAGCTAAAAGCGCTTTCTGCTATTGTACCTAAACCTTCAATCGACTTGACAACTCCTGTACAAGCTTGAATAGATGCGCTAAATTCACTTCCTGCTTGTGCATGAAACCCATTTTCTAAAAGAATACTTTCGCTCGCATGTGTATTAATCTGCTCGCCATTTTCAAAAACGCTTGCCGAATAAACCGTTTTTCTACAATACCCTAAATCAAAAGTAGGTTTTAAAACAAATAGACCATTCGTAATATCTGAAGCAATAATATTACCTGATGGAAAAAAAGGAAACACCCCCCAACTGCCAAAACCTCCAATATAATTCGTATTATTTGGATAAGTATCATAATATCCAGCTCTTACTGGATTAGCAGGATCTTCAATATTATAAATTTGCACGCCATCATGATAATAAGAAACGACTGCATATTTATCTCCAATAATAAATGGGTTATGTGGAATACTATTTGTGGCAACTCCTGCTTCCAGCGCTGATTTAAAAGTGGAGACGACTTCTATATCCGTCAAATCAGACACATCTACGACTTTCATTGCTAAACCACGATTTTCATCCGCCATGGTTAAAATCTTTCCATTCTCAGAAAGCCAGCTGCTATGATTTAAGCCCGCATCCACATAATTAGACAAACTCCCCAACACTTTGGCATTGATACTATCCATATTAGTAAAGTCATAAACCGTTAATTTACTTTTATAAACATGAGAAGCATAACCAATATGGTCTCGAACATAAATATCATGGACATAGCCTTCTGATAGTGTAATGTTTTTTAACAAGACTGGATTAGCTGGATTTTCTTTTAAATCTAATATTACTATATCTGCCTTATTCGTACCTACCGCATACAATCGACCGTGAACTTCATCAATAAAGATATTATGACAATTCGTAAAAAAGGCTTGGCTATCATATACCTTTGTTACAACATCTGGTAAGCCAGACAGGTCAAAGATTTGCAAACTTCCACTACCATTATCTGAAACACTATAGGCATAATGTCGATAGGTCTTAATGTCTCGCCATAAGGATAGGCTAGGCCCTGCTATTCTTGCTATTTCCCTCGGATTTTTAGGGTCTCGAATATCAATAAAATGAGTATATTCTGCGGAACCTATAATCCCATATTCGTTAAAATTTTCGTCTGTATAACCCCAAATATCATTGAAGGATAAAGTGCCTAAGACTCGCAAACTATTATCATCCCAATTGCCTAGAAAACTTACATTACTGGATACTTGTGCAAAACTTAAGGTACTAATTAAAAGGAGTAAGTTACAGATAGGCAGTTTTAGCATGATGGTAATTGTGTTTAATAAATCTAAAAGATTCTAATTGGGGAATGCTTATTATATCTGGTAAATTGCATTATACCAATTGGGTGTTGGAGAGATATGATATAGATGCATCTATGAAAAGGCTAATTTTGAAAACTAGATAAAGGATTGTTTAAACAAAGATAATAATTATTGAATACAAATAACTGATGGCTGGAGGGTTGCCACGGATGGAAATAAGCTCGAAAATGATAATAGTAGCTCGATATATAAGTCTTTAGTGATTTAAAATCTCTTAGAATCATCTTTAGTAAAATAGTATCCGTAGTAGATATTATCCGTGGAAAGCCCATCCGTGGCAAAAGATAAATATAAGTTATTTATAAGGAATTAATTTTTTTGCGCTCGATTCAATTCATCCGCAGCACTACTCCGTCGGCCACTTTTTGATTTAATATACTGATTACCAAACTTATAAGTAAATTGCATATTCACAACTGGGCCGTCCCAACGATTATATAAATCCAAATGCATATTCGCATATCGAATTTCTGCTTGTAAATAGCGGGCAAATAAATTTTCTACACCAATACTAATTTTTGCCTTTTCTTTTAAAAATTTTCTAGAGAATCCAACATCTACACCATATAACCAACTGGCATTGACAATGCCTTCTTGACCACCACTATTATACCATCCAGAAACTTCGCCATTAATTTTACCAGGTAATTTAAATTCAGCTTGTAAAAAAGCCGTATAATCCCATTTGGACCGAAAGAAATCTTGGTTTAAATATTTGGAATCGTATTTACCATAATTGGCAATAAATCCGCCATAGCCTTCAATACCGGGAATAAACTCTAGTGGAAAAAAGAGGCTAATATTTAGGTTTTTAAAAGATTCTAAGTTTACATTCGTTAAAAAAGTTTCTCCTGTAGCATCGTCTTGTTCTGTTACTTCTACCATGGCATCATTGGTGATTTTATATTCTACATTAAAAAAGGGTTGCTTTTCGTAATTCAAATTAAACTTCATACTATGCGTAAAAGCAGGAGTTAAAGCAGGATTGCCTCTTTCAGAAGTAAAAGGATCAAGGTAATAAACAAATGGATTCAGAGAAGAATAATTCGGTCGGTCAACACGGTAACTATAGGCAAAAGTAGCCCCCAATTCATCGGTAATATTTCGGTTAATACTAGCACTTGGAAATACTTTGGCAATATCTCTAATTAAGGTCGTATCTAAAGTAATAGAATAACCTTTTGATTGACTTTCTTCGTAACGCAATCCAGCCGTACCAGACCATTTATTTTTATTAAAGCCAATTTTCACGTAAGCAGCTTTAATGGTTTCATCAAACAAAAAATGATTGCTTTGCAAAGGGTTATTAATCCAATCGCCTAGTTCATTTTCTGTGGATGCTTGCAAGTCATTATCCAATTTAGCATCACTATATTTAGCGCCAATTTTCATTTTAAAAGTCTTGGAAAAAGGATAGACATAATCTAATTGGGTGGTAATAATATCAGTAGCCCCTGGTTGTAAATATCGTTGCCCAGGAAATCGAGCGCCAATATTTAATTCCTCTGATTTTAGGCTATTTCCACCTCCATTTGTAATAGAAACAAAATTCATATCAAAATCAATTTTATGTCCTGTCGTATCAATTTCAAACCGATAATACGGATTAAACGTCCGCATTTTCCATGTTTCTTCCTTGGTATTTTTAGTAATTAAGCGCAAGTCTTTCGCCTCCGCATCTGCAAAATTAATATCCGTGGTATTGGTGATTATATTATCGGAAGACCAATCAAAATAGCGACTAGAAAAACCTATTCTTTGACGTTTCGTCATGTCCCAATCCAAGCCTAAGTTGGCATTAAAAGACTGATTTTCATAAGGGTCAATACTCACTTGGTCATATATATCTTCTCCAACTAATCGAGTAAGCTGCATTTCGTCATAATAAGGATAATCCTTCCACCCTCACTCGACCCGACAAAAATTAAAAAGGCTAATATGTAGGTAGTTTTTTGATAAAATTCCTAATATTAGCCTATGAAAATTATATGTGAATCAAAATTACTAAGATTCTTTGACATAGGCTCAAGAGTCGAAAAGATTAATTTATACTCTGAACGGTCAAGTATTTTGATTTTAAATCCAAGATTTATGCTTGCAAAACGTTAGTTTTAACATTGATAATCAAATAGTTATATTTTTGTTAAGATTTTCTTAACAATTCACAAAACTTGACCGTTTCTAGTATAGCAAGGAAAAAATTCATGCTCCAGTTCATTATGGGCATTATTCTTTCCAAAAATGTTAATTTTCCTGCCGTTGCAGAACATTTTTCGCCAGATGTAGAGCTTGCTTCTCATATCAGGCGGATGGAACGCTTTTTTGATGATTACCAATT
>JAFMDF010000151.1 GCA_017857395.1 Bacteroidota bacterium
AGTTCATAATTATTTTTTGAACTCACAAAATATTAGTTCTTTATGTCTTTATCTAAATATATGTTTAATCATTGATATTCAGCAAGTTAGCGTTTAAAGTCCTATTAGTAAAACAAAAATGTTTTAAATAATTTTGTTTTATAAAACTTTTTGTTTTAAATTTGAGTCATAATTAATGCTGAACAGCATAAAGACCTCAAAAAGTAAAAGAATTAATCCTTCATTTTATTTTTTGATTTTAACATGACTTTTATCACAATCTCAAATTTAAAAACTATGGATTACAGACAACTACCTGACGAGTTGGACATCAATCGATTATTAGAAGAAAAAATCTACAAACCACTTCGCCAATTAAAAGCAGATATTAAAGATTGGCTGAATCAAAACTGGTTCAAATTGGCGTTTTTAGGAGTTTGTACATTTTTTGCCCTAAAAAAGGATTTAAACCTTAACATCAATCTGGGGACAGGCGCTCAGCCAATTGCGGCTGCGGGAGTTATACCTTCTCGTCCGGTGGCTAAGACCACCTCCTTAAGTTTGTCGGATAATTTTATTGGCAGCAGCACTCCTACTCCGAGTTCTTCTTTTGCAACGGTGTCAGCAAATGCAACGGTGTCAGCAAAGCCAGCAAGAAAGCCTATTCCGACTACCGCAAAAGCGAAAAAACAAATAGCTTATGTGAAGCGTTTTGCAAAAGTTGCACAGGAAGAAATGGAAAAATTTAATATTCCAGCGAGTATTACTTTGGCCCAAGGATTAATCGAAACCAACGCAGGCCAAAGTCCTTTGGCCACCAAAAACAACAACCATTTTGGCATTAAATGTTTTTCCAAGAAATGCAAAAAAGGACATTGTGCCAATTTTTCTGATGACAGTCACAAGGACTTCTTTAGAAAGTATGCCTCCTCTTGGGAAAGCTTTCGGGCGCATAGCAAATTGCTAACCTATAAAAGGTATAAGCATTTATCAAAGCTACCGAGGAGTGATTACAAAGGTTGGGCGATTGGTTTGAAGAAAGCAGGCTACGCTACAGATAAAAATTATCACAACAAATTAATTCGCTTAATTGAGACTTTACATTTAGATGATTATGATAATTTGTAGCGCCTTAAAATATGCGATACTCTAGCCCGATTTGAGATTGTATATTTTTGAATCCCTATGGACAGCCTTCGCATTTGTTCATAGGGATTTTTTATTGTAGAGGTGGAAAGGTTGCGAGGTAAAAGGGTATAAAGGTTGATAGATGAGTAAATACAAAGCTAAATAGCTTGAGATATGCTGACAAAAAAGATGATTTATTGAATGTTATATTTTTCAAACTATACTCGTCAAAAAACTATGTGAACTTTATGAACTATGTAACTATGTGGTAAAATAAGCTCTACTCGTCAAAACTGCCTACAGCCTACTGTCAAACTGCCTACTGTTTACTGATTATCCGGCTTCAAGTCCAACCGCAACCGCAACTCATGCACCATAGGATTTTTCTCCCGCATCAATTCATACTTATCCTTAACCGATAATATTTTTTTAGGCTGAACCAATTGATTGGCTTTAAAGGAATCCACATTAATTTCCATGGCTAAATTGGAAATTGGAATCCGTTTTCGAATAAAAGGAATCAAATTCTTTTCTTGTTGCATCATGCCTTTTGCCATCTGCGAACCTACCTGAATAGCAATGGTTATTTCATCTTTTACACTTACGGTTGATTTTTGGAAAGCTGCTTTTACAGAAGGCGAATCAATTTGCGCAATATATGCATGCCAAGTAGTTTTCAGTAAATCTATGTCTAATTTAAGATTGGAGTCGATTTCGGCTTCTTCGTCCTCGTCGTCGTCCATACTTAACGAAGGCATATCGTACTGGGTCTTTTTATTATTGATAGTGCCGTTAGAGCTTGATTTAGCAGCGATTGATTCAGGTTCTGGCTCGCTAACGATAGTTGGTTGTTCTACAGGCGGACTAGCAATTGCTTGCACAGATGCTTGTTCGACTATAGGTGGAGGAGTAGGCGTAACTGTTTTTTGCTCAACGACCTTTGGTGGTGTTGAGACTGGAGCGGAAGTTGGAGAAACTACTGGTTTTGGTGAGGAAACTGTTTGATTACTTACTTCAGGTCTTTTTTTTTCACCGACAACGGCTGGAGTAGGATTATTAGACAAGGTGATGGCTCGACCAATATACGTCATTTTAATAATAGCCATTTCAACGTGTAACCGTTTATGACGAGCCATTTTAAAATTGATGTCGCAATCCGCTGCAATATTCAAAGCGGTCAGAATAAAACTATTCGGTGCTAATGCAGCTTGTTCTAAATATCGTTTTTTAAGCGAATCACTCGTTTCTAATAATTCCAAAGTTTTGGCATCCTTACAAACTAGTAGATTTCTTAAATGCTCCGCTAGTCCATTGATGAAAATATCAGGATCAAAACCCTTCTTAAAAATAGTATCAAAAATCAATAAAACTTTAGCCGTATCTTCTGTTAACATCCCATCGACTACTTTGAAATAATAGTCATAATCGAGGACATTTAAATTTTCAATGACACTATCATAATCAATCTTTGTCCCTGCCACACTTGTCATCCTATCAAAAATCGACAAGGCATCTCTTAATGCACCATCCGCTTTTTGACCGATAATATGCAAGGCATCTTTATCCGCTTCAATTCCTTCCTCCTTACAAATATGTTGTAAGTGCTCCACCATTCTAGGTATCTGAATCCGCTTAAAATCAAAGATTTGACAACGGGATAAAATGGTTGGAATGATTTTATGTTTTTCGGTAGTCGCTAAGATAAAAATAGCATAAGGTGGTGGTTCTTCCAAGGTCTTTAAAAAAGCATTAAAGGCTTGTTGAGACAACATGTGTACCTCATCAATAATAAAAATCTTATACTGCCCTTGTTGCGGTTGAAACCGAACCTGCTCAATTAACCCTCGAATATGTTCGACACTATTATTAGAAGCGGCATCTAATTCATTGATATTAAAAGAGGCACTTCCATTAAAGGAGGTACAAGAGCTACATTCATTACACGCTTCAAAATCTTCCGTTCTATTTTCGCAATTGAGTACTTTGGCAAGAATTCTTGCACAAGTCGTTTTACCAACTCCTCTTGGACCACAAAACAAAAATGCATGCGCTAACTTATCGTTCTGCAAGGCATTCTTCAAGGTCTTAGAGACATGCTCTTGCCCAACTACTTCGTCAAACCTTTGCGGACGATACTTTCTTGCGGAAACGACAAATTGACCCATTTAGTGGAATGATGAATGATGAACGATAAATGATGAACTTTACAAATTTACGAAAATAAGTTGATTAAAGGGGGGACTTAAAAAATAAGAAATAGACAAATTTTATTACATTTGGAAAATAATAAATCTAAATCAATCTATGTTTCCAAAAGAAAAGGCTACGACTAATTCAAGAAAATGTAGTAAGCCCCTATTTTTCTTAATAGTACTAATTATAGGCTTTGGTGCTTGCCAAACAGTTCAGAGTGAGGAGACGGAAAAGCAAGGAACTAAACAAAGGGAAGTTCCCTTAGTAGCAACCAATAATGCGCAAACAGCTACTTTACCATTAAATGAAGAAAAAATGACTGACCCAAATGCAAAATCAGGTACTTTCATAGATACTCGTGATGGGCAATCCTACCCATGGGTAAGCCTAAAAGATGGCAAAAAATGGATGGCAAAAAACTTAAATTACGAAACAACTAATACTTGGTGTTATGATGACAACCAAGACAATTGTGCTAACTATGGTCGATTATATACTTGGCAAGCGGCAAATAATGCTTGCCCAAAAGGCTGGCGATTACCAACTGATGAAGAATGGTGGATGATGGCGAGCCATTACGGAAAAGCTTATAACTCTTACTCAGGACAGCAAAAAATGGAAGGGAAAGACGATGGGGAAATTGCTTATCAAGCCTTAATAAAAAATGGAACTACAGGATTTGCTGCCTTGTTTGGTGGTTCTTATGCTACCAGCGAAGGTTTTGATTATCTTGGAGACCTCGGTTGTTATTGGACAAGTTCTGCGAATAATGAGTCCAATGCTTTAGGATATTATTTTTATATTCATAGTAGAGGACTTGCTCGGGATAGTTATCCTAAGGGGTCTGGTTTTTCTTGTCGTTGTTTGCAAGATTAAGTTAGACTATTGCTGGTGAGGACTTGCAGCCCGCAATCTCTATATTGCTAGCTTCTAGCGAGTTTTATTTTTTAATTTTACACGCCAGAGGCGTGAGGAATAGTGGTGTTGGAATTAAAATCCTAACCAGCAGCTTATTTCTGCATCGTTACTAAGGAATGAATATTAACTAAATCAACCTATATCTATGAAAAGTATCATCAAGGAAAATAGTGCGCTTTATCATTTTGTCCAATGGGCATTTTTTCCCATAGTTCTGATTGGCACGCCTTATCTCATTTATTTACTGGTTGGTAATGGATCCTCCGTGGCGTTGACTACTTATATTGTTGCAGTAGGGGTTGGTTTATTGTTTTGGTTAATGGAATGGTTGATGCCCTTTAAAAAACATTGGAATCATTCACACGGTGATATTGCAACTGATTTAACAAGTGGAATTGTTGCTTATATTATTTTGCCAATTTTTTTAAAACCATTGTTCATCGCATTATTAGCAGGAGGAACTGTTTGGCTCTCTGTACAATGGGGTGGCGCTATATGGCCAAACGATTGGCCGGTAATTGCTCAACTGATATTGCTGCTAGTTATAGGCGATGCAGGTCGATACTGGGGGCATAGGTTGGCACATACCGTACCAATCTTATGGAATTTTCATGCGGTTCATCATTCTACCAAGCGATTGTATTGGTGGAACGCCACTCGCCAACATCCTGTGGATAAAGCTTGGTTCACCTTTACAGAAATGCTTTTCCCCGTATTGTTAGGAGCAGATGGTATTGTTTTATCCATGTATTTTGGTGTAACGGTCGTTTGTGGGTTTTCCCAACATTGTAATATCAATTTAAAATTGGGTCCGCTGTATTGGTTTTTTAATGTGGTAGACCTTCATCGTTGGCATCACTCGAAAAAGATTGGCGAGTCTAATAATAATTATGGCAATAATTTAATCATCTTTGACCGCTTATTCGGTACTTATTTTCATCCCGAAAGACAAGTTGACCCCAATCTACATATTGAAGAAATTGGTTTACTAAATCCAGATTATCCTGAGAATTATTTAGGGCAGTTAAAAGCGCCTTTTCAGAAGGGGATGGATAAGCCTCAGGAGGACTAAGATGTTGGTGAGGGTATCTATAAAACTTTTATGTTGCTCGCTTCTTTATTTGAAAGTCTTTTACACGCCAGAGGCTTAAGGAATAGTGGTGTCGGATTAAAAATCCTAACCAGCAGCAGGAATTTTTTATCTGTTATGACAGCGGGGATATAATGGACAAGAGTAAATCTCTAACAATGCAATTTTTCTTACTCATTCCGTACATTAATAAGATATAATGGACAAGAGTAAATCTCTAACCCCATTAATTCCACCAAATTTTTTAACGGCTAATTGATGGATGATTAATACCTCTTTGATGCTTATCATTGGGCTAATTTTTTCAATAATCCAGGATCTTCTTTAAAGATTCTATTAAGATGTATCATTAATTCATTATTCTCTTTTGAAGACTTTTCTATTTCCTTTAAATAGGCAAGAATTGGCTTCAATTGGCTTTCGGGAAGCTTTACAATGATTTGATTAATTTCTGTTCTTAATTGTTGTTCCATGGTAAATAAGTTTTCTCAATATTGTTTTAAAATTTGATTTAAAGATACTTTTTTTATTGAAATTTCTATAATACTAGAAAGTAATGGATTAATAATTTTTCACCTTTTTTCCACCTTAAATACCCATTGACAATATCATTCTTACCCATTTCATTATATCTGTCACATACAGTTGGGTCTACTTTAACTTTTAACCATTCTTTATCGATAGATACGGGGGTTAGACAATTTAATACTGGTTTTTTAATTTGTCTTGAATTAATTTCTGGGGTCACTAAAAGAGGATTATCAGCTGAATTAATTGGAGTAATAGAAACAGTATTTAGAATAAATTCTTCCCAGCTAAAATATTTTAAATTTGGAGAATTCTTTAACCATAATTTCTGATTGGATTCTTCGTTTACGATTACTTCCATCCATTCTTCTTCTATTTTATAAACTTGAATATAAAAAATATAATAATCGAGATGAAGAGAAAAAGGTTTGAACCAATTCTTTTCCTTACCACTAATCTCTCTAATATTATGAGCTTTTATTGCCTCATCATCGAATATTTCTATTGACTTGATAGGGATATTAGCTCCTTTTGACTCATAAAATTTGATTGTAGGTAAACTGTCTATTGCTACTGAAATTAGGCCATTTCCCTTGATAGAGTCTATTTGAGAAAATAAACTTAATGGTACTACCATGACTAATACCCAGAAAATTACCTTGATTTTATACATATTCTTTATGTTTTAAAACAAAAAAGGAATATCGTAAATTTTGCGATACTCCTTTTTTAACTTGATATGTTTTATCTCTTTTGATGAGATTTTATCTAATTCAACTCCACCAACATCCCCAAACTAACCTCCTCAGGCAACTCAATAACTTCCCCACTAGCAACCGTCTCCACCAAAGTCAAATCATCCGCCAAAACCTCATTCTTAATATAATCGCCAAAAGAAGCCACCGCAGCGGTCACCAAGTCATGCTTTTCTAGCGACTTTAATTCTAGCCGTTACATTAAAATCTTTAGCGTTACGGACGTTTTGGATACGATTAATCAATTTTCTTGCAAACCTGTTCCAAGTTTTTACATCGATTAAGCTCGTTTTGCTTTATCCATGTGATTATCCGCTTTAATTGATTCGGCTAAAGCAATTACATCTTCTAATTGTGCCGCAATATCTTTAGCATCTTTTTTAGATAACTTAGCATTTGGAATGCCTTGTTCTAATTTATCCATTGCACCATCAATTTTGCTAATTACTCCTTTTACATTAATTTCTGTTTTTCTCATCATTAAAATTTTTTAATTAAATCAAGAAGGTATTTTAAACGCTCCAGCCTTTCATTTATAAATTCATCATAACCAACTATTCCAAGGTGCTTTCTAAAATCCTCTTTATATTGCTGCGCTAAGGTAAGTTGGTCTTTTATAAGTTTGATTTCCAGTTCAATCTCTCGTTTTGTCATATTGGCTTAGTATTGAGTAAATTCAATTTACGGATAAATAATTAATATTCAAACAAAATTGACTATTGAGTGTGTTGAGATTTTACAAAGGGATAAATTGTTTGAAGGACAATTAAGCCCCTCAATTCAACTCCACCAACATCCCCAAACTAACCTCCTCAGGCAACTCAATAACCTCCCCACCAGCAACCGTCTCCACCAAAGTCAAATCATCCGCCAATACCTCATTCTTAATATAATCCCCAAAAGAAGCCACCGCAGCCGTCACCAAGTCATGCTTTTCTAAAGCGACTTTAATTCTATCAGTTACATTAAAATCTTTGGTCTTTCTAGCGTTTTGAATACGGTTGACTAATTCTCTAGCCATACCTTCTGCTTTCAAATCATCCGTTAAGGTAATATCCAAAGCAACGGTTAAATCACCATCATTCGCCACTAACCAACCAGGAATATCTTCCGCAGAAATCACAAAATCAGCTAAAGTCAATTCGTAGCCCTGTCCATCAATCGACAATTTATAAGAATTATCCGCTTCAATTTGTGCAATATCTTCTTGACCTAATTTATTGATAAGTGGAATCGCAGCTTTCATATTTTTCCCTAAAATTCGACCTAAAGTCTTAAAATTAGGTTTGATACTTTTCTTGACGATGCCTGATGTATCGGTGACATATTCGATGTCTTTCACATTCACTTCTGCTAAAATCAAATCCTTTACTCCGTCTACTTGTTGGCTAAAAGCTGCATCTAAAACAGGTAATAGTATTTTTTGTAAAGGTTGTCTTACTCGTAAGCTTTCCTTTTTTCTTAAAGATAAAACTAAAGAAGAAATACGTTGTGCATATTCCATTCTTTGTTCCAAATCTTTATTGATAGCTACATGACTGACTCTTGGGAAACTTGCCAAGTGAACAGAAATATGCTTTTCTTGCTTCGAAACTTCGTTTAAATTTTTGTACAACCAATCTGCAAAAAATGGCGCAACGGGTGCCATTAATTTTGAAATTGCTTCCATACAAGTATATAAGGTCTGGTAAGCAGCAATTTTATCTTGTGAGTATTCCCCTTTCCAGAAACGACGACGACATAAACGCACATACCAGTTACTCAAATGGTCCATCACAAAAGACTGGATTTTTCGAGTAGCTGCCGTTGGTTCGTAATCGGCATAATCTTGATTGACGTCCTTGATTAAGGAATTCAATAAAGACAAAATCCATTGGTCAATTTGTGGACGTTCTTCTAGTGGTACATTCTTTTCGCTATATTTGAAATTATCAATATTCGCATAACCTGCATAAAATTTGTAGGTATTGAATAACGTACCAAAGAACTTATTTCTAGTCTCTACAACGCCATCAATATCGTATTTCAAATTATCCCAAGGCTGAGAAGCAGAAATCATATACCAACGATTGGCATCTGCGCCATGCGTTTCTAAAGCTTCAAAAGGCTCAACTGCATTGCCCCAACGCTTAGACATTTTTTTACCAAACTTGTCTAAAACTAAACCATTCGATACCACATTTTTAAAAGCAACTTGGTCAAAAACCATCGTTGCAATCGCATGTAAGGTATAGAACCAACCTCGTGTTTGGTCAACACCCTCTGCAATAAAATCTGCTGGGAAATTCGTCTTAAATTTGTCTTGATTTTCAAAAGGATAATGCCATTGTGCATAAGGCATCGAACCACTATCAAACCAAACATCAATCAAATCCAATTCTCGATACATGGGTTCGCCGTCATCGGTCACCAATACAATATCGTCAATATAAGGTCTGTGCAAATCTTTTGGTACTGCTTGGTTTTTGCCTAGTGCAGCATTCGCTTTATCTATTTCTTTTTGCAATTCTTCGATAGAACCGATACACTTATCCTGCGCTACTTCTCCTGCATCTTCGTTGACTTTTGTCCGCCAAATTGGAAGCGGTACACCCCAATAACGAGTACGAGATAAATTCCAATCTTGTAAATTTTCTAACCACTTACCAAAACGCCCTGTTCCAGTAGAAGCAGGTTTCCAGTTAATGGTCTTATTTAATTCATACATTCTTTCCTTGACAGAAGCTGCTTTCACAAACCAACTATCCAAAGGATAATATAAAATCGGCTTATCTGTTCGCCAGCAATGTGGGTAATTATGTGCGTATTTTGCGACATTAAAAGCTTGATTGTTTTGCTTTAAATAGATTGAAATGTCCACATTTACATCGACATAATCTTCCTCGTCTTTATAATTTTTCACATACCGATTAGAAAATGGGCCAACAGAATCTTTGAATTTTCCTTGTTTGTCTACTAAAGTCAAAGCGCCAATACCATTCTCTGCCCCTACTTTTCTATCATCCGCACCAAAGGAAGGAGCGGTATGTACTATTCCTGTACCACTTTCAGTCGTTACAAAATTTCCTAAAACAATTCTAAAAGCATCAGTTTTTCCATTCAATTCTTCAATCTCATTCCCAAAAGCTAATAATTGCTCATAGCGAACACCGTCTAATTGTTTGCCGATAAACGTATCGCTCTTTGCTAAAATCTCATGCTGCTTTTTACCGCCAAACCATTTAGACACCAAATCTTCTGCCATCACGACACTTACGGGTAAGTTCGTGTAAACATTATTGGTTTTGATTTTTACATACTTGATTTTGGGGCCAACGGTCAAAGCCGTATTAGAAGGCAAAGTCCAAGGCGTCGTCGTCCAAGCGATGATACGAACATCTTCGTCTGCGTCGTCAAAAAGGAAATCAGATGTTTCATTTTTGGTTACCTTAAACATCGCTACGGCCGAAGTATCTTTTACATCTTGGTAAGCGCCAGGCATATTCAATTCATGCGAACTCAATCCTGTTCCTGCCGCAGGGGAATAAGGTTGAATCGTCAACCCTTTGTACAATAAACCTTTATTATACATCTGCGATAATAACCACCAAACTGATTCGATGTACTCATTCTCATAAGTGACATAAGGGTTTTCTAAGTCTACCCAATAGCCCATTTTGATGGTCAAATCATCCCACAAATCTTTATAGCGCATCACCGTTTCCTTACACTTGGCATTGTATTCATCTACCGAAATTGATTTGCCAATGTCTTCTTTGGTAATACCCAATTCTTTTTCTACGGCTAATTCAATCGGTAAACCGTGCGTATCCCACCCCCCTTTTCGCTCTACTCGCTTGCCTTTCATCGTTTGATACCGACAAAAAATATCCTTAATCGCTCTTGCCATGACGTGGTGAATCCCAGGTTTTCCATTCGCAGAAGGAGGCCCTTCATAAAATACAAAACTGTTATCTTCGGAACGTTGGTTGACACTTTTGGCAAATACATCTTGCTCGGCCCAAAAGGCTAAGATTTCCTTATCGATGGAAGGCAGATGAAGCGATTTTTCTATTTTATACATAACAAATAATTATTTTCTTAATTTGAAGGCGCAAAGATACCGATTTAATAAAAATTAAAACCAAAACGAAAATTAAAAACCCAACTAATCTAAATTGGTGGATATATAAACTAAAAAAGCGTTGACAAATTTAATCTGTCAACGCTTTTTTAGTCCAAATATCTAGCATTTTCACAGATTACGGGTTGAATCCTGAATTATAATAATGCTAATAATTATGTTTGGAGATACTTGCATAGTCATTTTTTATAATGAGTGGACAAATTTAGGGGAAATATAATAGAGTTGCAACTTGTGCTTTGCTAATAAAAAATGCTCATTTTTGCAAAAAAGTTCCATTATCTTGAAGTTAAGCCTAAAATCAACGCCATCTCCTGTTCAAGAAATTGAAAACCATTTGCTCCAAAGCAAAGGGATTAAGCTATTTATAAAAAGAGATGACCTGATTCATCCTCAAGTTTCTGGCAATAAATGGCGAAAGTTAAAATACAATCTGTTGGCGGCAAAAGAACAAAAGAAAGAAACGTTATTGACTTTTGGCGGTGCTTTTTCCAATCATATTTATGCGACTGCAGCAGCAGGAAAAGTCTTTGGCTTTAAAACGATTGGTCTGATTAGAGGAGAAAGAATCGAACCACTCAATCCAACTTTAGCTTATGCAGAAGAAGTAGGCATGGAATTGCATTTTATTACTCGTTCGGATTATAGAAGAAAAGAGGATGCAATTTATCAAAAAGAAGTACGAGACCGATTCGGGGATTTTTTCTTGATTCCAGAAGGAGGAACAAATGCAGCTGCCATTAAAGGTTGTGCAGAATTAGTGGAAGAAGTCAAGCAGCAGTTAGCTGAACTACCTGATTATTGGTGTGCTTCCTGTGGAACGGGTGGAACTTTAAGTGGGATTATTGCAGGTTTGAACGGACAAAAAAAAATATTGGGTTTTTCTGCTTTAAAGGGAGATTTTCATCAGAAAGATATTAGAGGAATGCTGAGTAAGGTGTCGGCCACTTTGAAAGTGGCCGACACCTCTAACTGGCAAGTCAATACCGACTATCACTTCGGAGGCTATGCTAAATTTAAACCGCCATTAATTGACTTCATTAATACCTTCAAAAAGGACAATAATATCCAATTAGAACCCATTTATACAGGAAAACTTTTTTATGGTATTTACGATTTAATAAAAAACGATTATTTCCCTAGCGGAAGTAGTATCTTCGCAGTTCATACGGGCGGTCTGCAAGGAATTGCAGGATTTAACCGTCGATTTGGAAATTTGATAATTTGAGATACGAGTTGCGAGTTGCGGGTTTACGTGGTCTAATCGTAAACCCGCAACTCGCAACCCGCAACTCGCAACTGGAACAATGAATTACCTTACTTTAGAAAATGTTAGCAAGACCTACGGAGAAAAGGTGCTATTTGACGAGATTGATTTTCAAGTCAATAAAGGAGAGAAGATTGCGATAGTCGCTAAGAATGGTGCGGGTAAATCGACCCTTTTAAAAGTGATTGCTGGAGTAGAACCACCTGAGGGCGAAAATCAAAAAGTTTGGTTGTATAAAAATATTAAAGTAGGCTATTTGGTGCAAGACCCAGATTTTGAGGGAGCGAATACGGTCTTGGATGCCGTTTTTAGCTCGGATAATCCAATGATGGCCGCTTTACGAGATTATGAAGAAGCACTCATTTTTCTGGATAAGCCAGAAAAGATGGAGGCCGCATTGGCTAAAATGGATGATTTGAAGGCTTGGGATTTTGAGTCCAAGTTTAAGGAGGTTCTGTTTAAATTGAACATGACCAATCTCAATCAACCCATTTCAGAGCTGTCAGGTGGTCAGAAAAAGCGATTGGCTTTAGCCAAACTAATTATTGATGATCCAGAATTTTTAATTTTAGATGAGCCGACTAACCATTTGGATTTAGAAATGATTGAGTGGTTAGAGGAATATTTGCAGCAAAGTCGGATTACTTTATTAATGGTGACCCACGACCGTTATTTTTTGGAACGCGTTTGTAGCCATATTGTCGAATTAGATGGTGGTGTTTTATACCGATACAAAGGAACGTATTCGGACTTTTTAGAGCGAAAGGCAGCTAGAGAGGAAAATCAATCAACGGTTTTAGATCGTACTAAAAAATTGATGAAGCGAGAATTGGAATGGGTACGCCGACAGCCAAAAGCGAGAGGAACAAAGGCAAAATCTAGAGTGGATAAATTTCACGAAATCAAAGAAAAAGCGACTCAGAAGGTTGATAATTCCGAAGTGACCATTGGAATTAAAGGGCAACGAATGGGCAAGAAGATTTTAGAAGCACATAATATTAGTAAAAGTTTCGGAGATTTTGTAGCCGTCAAAAATTTTGATTATAAATTTAGACAGAAGGAACGAGTTGGTATTGTGGGGCCGAATGGGGTAGGTAAATCTACTTTTTTAAAGGTGTTAACGAAGCAATTGCGGACGGATTCTGGGAAAGTGGTAATTGGCGGAAATACTGTTTTTGGTTACTATAATCAAGATGGGATTAAATTAGATAAAGACCAAACGATTATCGACTTTATCCGAAACATTGCGGAGTTTATTCCAATGGATAAAGGGCAAAAATTAACCGCTGAACAATTATGTGAACGGTTTTTATTTGATAGAAAACAACAGCGGGTTTATATCTCGCAATTAAGTGGCGGAGAGCGCAGGCGTTTGTATTTATTGTCGGTGTTGATGGAAAATCCGAATTTTTTAATTCTGGATGAGCCAACGAATGACTTGGATATTTTAACGTTGAATATTTTAGAAAACTTTTTAATGGAATTTCCTGGTTGTGTCATTATTGTCACGCACGACCGTTATTTCATGGATAAAATAGTAGAACATTTATTCATCTTTGAAGGGGAAGGAAAAATCAAAGATTTTAATGGGACGTATACGGAATATCGAACCGCTCAAAAAGCAAAAGAAATAGAAGATAGACGTTTAGCTTCAACCGTTGTCAAAGAGAAAAAAGAGAAGCCTGCTTTTCAATCTAAAACAGCTCCTGGGTTAAGCAGAGACCAACAAAAAGAATTTAAGAAACTAGAACGACAGATTGAAAAATTAGAGGAGCGTAAAGCGACGATAACGGATAAATTTAATGATACGACTATTTCTGCGGCAGATATTGAAAAATTTTCTAAAGAATTAGGGGAGGTGACGGAAGAATTGGAGGAGAAGGAAATGCGTTGGATGGAATTGGCGGAGTTGGCGTAAGTCAGTTGCGAGTTGCCAGTTACCAGTTGAGCGACAAACTGGCAACTGGCAACTGATGACGTTATTAAAAAGTTATTGACAAATTTATCGTCCAATATAGTGTTCAAACTTCCTATTTTAGTAGGAAAGAATAAGCTATGTTTTTAAAAAATAAAAAAGGCAATTCTATCAAAGAGAAAGGCACAAATATCGAACCATCAGATAAGGAGTTTAGAGTAAGTAAATTCCTTACTTATTCCATTTTAAGTGGCATTATCTTACCCCTATTTTATTTAGGTAGTCTTTATACACTCACAAATTCCTGTGCACAGCAGCAACAATTACAAGGAGGACCCAGAGATACTTTTCCTCCGAAATTAATTACGGAACT
The DNA here is from genome assembly GCA_017857395.1 of Bacteroidota bacterium. Lineage (GTDB taxonomy): Bacteria > Bacteroidota > Bacteroidia > Chitinophagales > Saprospiraceae > JAFMDF01. Next base: position 14,270 of record JAFMDF010000151.1, read on the forward strand.
ATCGACGCCTAATTTTCAAACAAATTTTGAAATACAGGATATTAGTTTGGTGTTTGATGAATATATCGAACTGCGAGATGTAATTAAACAGGTCGTTGTTTCGCCACCTTTAAATTATATTCCAAAAGTAGAACGTACTAAAGGATTTAAAACGGCAAGATTTCAGTTTAATGAAAAAGAGGAGTTAAAAGAAGGGGTGACCTATGCCATTAGTTATGGAAAGTCGATTAGAGACTTAACAGAAAGTAATGAAGTAGAGAATTTACAATTTCTTTTTTCTACTGGAGATTATATAGATTCTTTGAAAATGACGGGCAGTATAGTTGATGTGTTGACGGGAGAAAAAGTACCAGATGTACTATTTATGCTATATGAAAATTTTGCCGATACGATGGTCAGAACAGAGAAACCTTATTATTTCGGCAAAACAGATAAGGATGGGAAATTTACCATCAATTATATGAAAGCAGGCGCTTTTAAAGGCTTTGCTTTAGAAGACCAAGATTTAAATTATTTATTCAATATTCCAAAAGAACGGATTGGTTTTACATTGGATTCTATTATTATTACAGATTCGACGGAAACAGATGTGACCATCCAATTATTCGAAGAGATTACTACTCTAGGAAAGCCTAAAATGGATGCTTCTATTTATGGCTATGTCAAAATGGGCTTTAAACGAGCACCTTATGATGCGGTGATTAATTACGACGTAGTTGGTCAAGAATTATATAAAGAAACAGAAGGAGATACGATTCGGTATTGGTATAATTTGCAAGATTCGATTGATTGGAATTTCTATTTCCAAAGAGATACTTTGATAGATACTTTAACGGTAAAGGCATTGAGTCGAAAACTTCAACCGATTGCATTAACTAAACAACAGGAAGCTGGTGAAAAAATTCCTATTAATCCCTTTAAGTCACTTCCATTAACCTTTAATCATCCGCTTAAAAATGTGGATACTGCTTTGATTAATTTTAGGGAAATAATTATACAAGAAGCCGTAATTGATAGTATCGAAAATGAAGAAGTAGATACACTTATTGAGAAAACCGAAGACCAACCAGTAAGAGTTATTTTAACAGATTCTACGGCAATTATTAAAGACGGAAATTTAGAGACTACAGAAATTGATACTTTAGTAGGTGAAATTGATAGCTCAGTTGTATCTTTAACAAAAAAAGGAGAACGATTAATCGCAGGGTATCAAATTGATAGTTTAATAAAAAGAACTTTAATTTTGTCTTATGACTGGGAAGAAAATAAAACCTACCAATTAGAACTTCTACCTGGTGCATTGATTGACTGGTATGATGAATCGAATAAAGATACAATTTTGTTAAATTACGAAGTCAAGTCAAAAAGTGATTTTGGAACGATTAATTTGACGGCTACCCAAATGGATAGTACGCTAAGTTATTGGTTTCAATTGCGGTTAGGAGCAAATATCGTGAAAGAATTTTTGGTACAAAATACCAAGAGTTATAAGGAATCTTTTCCTGCCTTATTACCAGGGAAATATGAATTGAAGATTATTGAAGATTTGAATGGAAATGGCAGATGGGACCCAGGGAATTATGATAAAAAATTACAATCAGAAAAAATATCAACTGCTGCTATCGAAGAATTAAGGGCGGGTTGGGATGTGGAAGCAGAAGTGAAGATTGACTTTGAAACTAATGAGGAGATAATACCAGAAAAAAAATCCAATTGATTCAAGTAACGCGGATTGTTAATCCGCAGTAATTTTAACTATTAGAGCGGATTAACAATCCGTGTTACTTTAATAATCAAATAGCATGATAAAATTTTTAGTAACTGGGCTTATTCTTTACTTCATGTATAAATTTATGTTTAACCCCTCTTTGGATGGAGGGCAGCGACAAGAAAATATTAGACAAGAAGGCGATATAGATATTCGTAGAGAGGATAAAAATCCTAGAGAGGATGGTGATTTTATTGATTACGAAGAAGTGGAATAAAAATAATAATGCCAAGCTCCTGCTTGGTAGCTATTCACAACAACATACCAAGCAGGAGCTTGGCACTACAATAATATTCATTTGTCAACAGAAAATACGAAGATTAGTGATTGGGTCTTATACAAAAACAACCAATTAATTGCTTTTAATAAGCCTGCTGGAATTCCGATTCAACCAGATAAAACGGAAGCAAAATCCTTATTGGAGCTCGGAACGATTTATGCCAAGTCTAGTGTGTTTATCATTCATCGAATTGACCGCCCTGCAAGTGGTGTGATTCTTTTTGCTAAATCTAAGAAAGGATTGGCTCGAATGAATGCGCAATTTCAAGATAGGACGATTAAGAAAACTTATCTCGCTGTTGTCAAAAATGCACCTGAAAAAGAAAAAGGGCAATTGGTGCATTATCTCCGAAAAAATGAAAAAGCGAATAAAACCCAAGTTTTTGAGGAACCTGTAAAAGGCGGAAAAGAAGCGGTTTTGAATTATAAAGTGATTAGCAAAAGTGATAATTATAGTTTGTTGGAAATTGATTTAGAAACGGGCCGACATCATCAAATTCGAGCGCAGTTGGCAAAGATTGGTTCACCCATTAAAGGAGATGTAAAATACGGAGCAAGACGAAGTAATAAAGACCGTTCTATTCATTTGCATGCTTGGAAGTTAAGTTTTCAACATCCTGTTACTTCGGAAGCGGTAGATTTAGTAGCAGATATGCCTGAAGACGCGATTTGGAATTTCTTTAAATCGGAAATGCAGTGATTAAAGGGTTATTCGCCGCATAATTTGCGGCGAATAATTAATTCTTCTTCCCAAATATCCGCTCAAAAAATTTTTTTTTCTTTTTGGGTCGTCTATTTTTTCGAGCCTTATCATTTCGATTAGTTCGAGTTTTATTTTGTTTTTCTTGGATAATCTCTTCTGGTTCTTCTTTCCCAAAAATGATTTCAAATAAATTAGACGGCGCATTGTCTAAACTATCCCAATTGACATAAATAGGCATTTCTTCTAAATAAGGCGCGCAGTCCATTTCCCAATAGAGAGAATCGGGTAGTGGGTCGAAAGTCGTATTTTCCCAATGTCTAAATTGAGGGTCTTTGTATACTTTATTCATAAACCGACCCCAAATTGGTAAAGCCATATTAGCGCCCTGCCCTAAGCCAATGGTGCGAAAATGTACTTTAGGCGACTCCGCCCCTACCCAAACACCAGCTACTAAATTAGGGGTATAACCCATGAACCAGCCATCAGAATGATTTTGAGTAGTGCCTGTCTTTCCCGCAATATCTCCGTTTAAATGATATTGATAGCGCAATCTTCGAGCGGTTCCACTATCGACTACGGATTGGAGCATATTGGTCAACATAATAGCCGTTTCTTCTTTTATCACTCGCTCCATTTCTGGTTGATCTTCGTCAAAATTGAATAAAACGTCCCCTGTTTTAGTTTCTATTCGACGAATATAAGTAGGTGTTGGTCGCAAGCCTTTATTGGCAAACGTTCCATAAACCTTGACCATGTCATACAAAGAAATATCGGGCGTACCCAAAGCAATAGAAGGTACATTAGGAATGGTTGAAGTGACGCCCATTTGCTCTGCCAAGTATTTTACAGAATCAATACCTGCTCGCATAATTAAATCCACTGTCACAGCATTGACCGAATTACTTAATCCACCTTCCATGGAATAAACACCACCATATTTGCCATCTGAATTTTCAGGTTTCCAATCATCATACTCCGTATAAATCGTCAACCGATTATGGGTATACTCGCAAGGTGGAATGCCATTTTCCAAAGCCGTAGCGTAAACCAAAGGTTTAAAAGTAGACCCTACTTGCCGTTTTGATTTAACATGGTCGTACTGGAAATATTTATTGTCAATGCCACCCACCCAAGCTTTGATATGTCCATTCTTAGGATCCATTGCTAAAAAACCTGTATTTAATAACATAAAATAATATTGAATGGAGTCCAGTTTACTCATTTCCTTTTCGACCTCCCCATCCCAAGTAAAAATGGTCATTGGGCGTTTGATTCTAAAGAGGCTATCTATCACCCCTTGTGGTTTATCTGCTTTTTTTAGGCGTTTATAATAAGGCGTTCGCTCAATAATTTTCTGTATTTCACGACGTACTTCTTTGGACGGCCCTTTTTTCCAATGCTTAAAAAAATCTGCTTGTAGTTTCCGCATGTGTTCGGCTACTGCTTCTTCTGCGTAGACTTGCATACGAGCATCAATCGTTGTGTAAACTTTTAGACCATCGGTATAAATGCTATAAGGACTACCATCTTCCTTTTTAGTATCTTTTAATAAATTTTTTAATTCTCCCCTAAGATGTTCTCTAAAATAAGTGCCGATGCCCTCGGTTGTTCCTTCCATGGAATACCTTAATTTCAAGGGTTTTCCCTCAATGGAATCGACGGTACTTTTAGCTAAATAACCATATTTGACCATTTGCTTTAAAACAGTATTGCGCCGATTTTGCGCTCGTTCAGGATGATTTAGTGGATTATAATAAGCCGTTCCTTTAAGCATCCCTACCAAAACCGCAGCTTCTTCCAGTTTTATATCATTAGGATTGGTATTAAAAAATCGCTTGGAAGCGACTTTTACACCGAAAGTATTCTCACTAAAGGAAACGGTATTTAAATAAAGGGTTAATAATTCTTCTTTTTCATAAATATGCTCTAACCGTTTGGCAATTATCATTTCGCGCACCTTATTCACAGGAAGAGATAAGGTCCAGTATCTTTTTCGTTTAAATAAATTTTTGGCGAGCTGTTGACTTAAAGTACTTCCGCCTCCTGAAGATTCATCTTGCATTAGAATGGACTTAAAGAAGACTCGAAACCAGGCTTGAATATCTATACCATCGTGGTCAAAAAAACGGACATCCTCGTTAGCTACTAAGGCATCTAATAAATAAGGGGAAATTTCATCTAAACTGGCGTTGATTCTGTTTTGGCGATAATATTTACCCAATAATTGCCCATCTTCAGAATAAACCTGAGAAGCGTTGCTATTTTCTATTTCTTTTAATTCTTGGGTAGTCGGTAAGGTGTCAAAAAATTCAAAGCGAATGGAAATGTAGAAAATACTGACAAATAAAAAACCGAAAATGCCTAAGCTGCTGCCAATTAAAGCAAACCAAGCACCTTTGGGATATTGCTCTTTTGCAGCTAACCATTTATGATAAAATGGTCGAAATCTTGTTTTCAGTCCTTCTTTTTGTCGAAGAAAAGCTTCTTTGATTGGAGTTGGTATGATTTGTTTACGCACGAGTCAATAACCTTTGTTTACAGTGAAACTTAGTGATGTTAGGTGATTTGTTAATGAGTTGAAAATTACGCATTATATTTATAACCTGCTTTATCAACGGAATTTATAGTAAACTTATTAAGTTTGCAGTAACATTTTATGGGTATTTTGTTAAAAATATATCTTGAAATAACATTTAATAATAATATAAAAACAGATTCGTTTTCTATTTGCCCTTAAACTTGACTCCCTAGCTTATGCGAAAACTATTAACCTTTATTATATTCTTGGCTTTTTTTCATGCCTGTTCTACCATATATGTAGACAAACAGCAAACCCCTCAGGTGGTAGCTATTCCTGAAAATTATAAACCTAAAATTGGTGATAAAAAAGTACGCAATCAACTTCAAGTAGAAGCAGAAAAATTAATTGGGAGTAAATATAAATATGGTGGTACGACGCCAAAAGGTTTTGACTGCTCAGGTTTTACAGGTTATGTGTACGATAAAAATAAAATTGATATTTCTAGAAGTTCTCAAACACAAGCCAAGAAGGGGATTCAAATAAAAGTCAAAGATACTCGGAAAGGTGATTTAATCTTTTTTACGGGAACTGGTAGAAATAAAATCTCGCATGTAGCGATGGTGATTTCTAATGACGCAAAAGGAATAATTGTGATACACAGCACGAGCTCTAAAGGTGTTAGGAAAGATAATATTACCCACTCTTCTTATTGGAAACCTAAGATTTTGTTTGCTAGAAGGATTGTAGATTAAATGGTTGGGTGATTAATATATTGTGTTTTTTTACATATATTTGGACTTTACTCTAACTGTTGTAAAAGTTAAGCACTATGGAATTGGAAAAAGTTGTCAAATTTCTACAGAAGGAAGGCTGGGAAAAAGTAAAAACGAATGGAGAATTTGTTTTTTACAAATCACCTACGCATATCGGATTATCGGATGATTATACTTTACCTATTCCAATATTAACGGCTACCAATGAGGAAGATTTTCCAAGACGATTGAATGAAGCGATCAATTTTTTAGCTGAAATATATGAAGTAACGCCCGAAAAATTATTTTACGAAGTGGGTAATTATTTAGAAGTTTTAAAAGGTGATGCCTTATTTTTTACTTTAAAATCTGACGAAGTACTTTTTAGCCACACCTTAGAATTAAATCATATTACGCAATTCTTAAAAAATCTATCCACTTCTTATGAAAACTATGTAAAAATAAAATTCCAGCATACATTTGGTTTACTTTACAATAATGACCCTTTTCGAATAAATAAAGCGGCGAATAAGCTACTAGCGTTTTCTAAATTAAGGCTAGTAGATTTAGTATTTGAAAGTTTTAGTTTTGGTGTTTCTATAGATAAACAAATGGGGAATGAGCAATTGACCAAAGAGATGAAGGGATTTAGAAAGGGGTTATTATCTTCCTATAGAAAAGAGGTAATTGAAGTAGATTTTATATCCGAAACAACCATTAATGAGTTGGTACAGAATTTTTCTATTGCTGAACGAAAAGCGATTTATGAGCCATTCATAAAAAGTATTAATGAGGAAGCCCACTCTATTATTTTAACTAATTCTAACTTTACCCCGCAAATAGCTTATCACAAAATTCCTCAAAGCACCATTAAAATAATTGTCCCTTCAAAAGTAAAAGAACAGCTTGCACCAAATATAAAAATGATGCAAATTCTTGTTCCTGTCGATAAAACAAAGTCAAAAATTACTATTCCGACCAAAGAAATTGAAAATGATTTATTCTCGCAATCTATCGAAGAATATAAAATAATAGTAGATACGATTGAAGAGGGGGAAGAAAAAATCAAACTAAAAGAAAAAATAGATTTCACGATTAGACAAGAAGTGGAAACGGGCGAATTTATCGTCATTTTTGCACCCTTAGCCTTTGAGCTTCGCGTGAAAGACTTTAGTAAGATTAAAGATGAATTTTTTGCCGCTTTTGTTAGTAACTTGAATTATTATAAACACATTATTAAGAAAAGAGAGAAAATTACGAAGACTTCGGAGAAACGGTTGGTGAAATTTTTTAGGTTGGTATTGGCAGAGTGATACAAAAACTGGTACAAAACCTACTAGAATTAAAACTAAATAATTCATAATCGACCACTTAAAATGACAAAACCCTTGCAAATTACTCATTTACAAGGGTTTATATTTTGTGCCTGTTGACCTACCAG
>JAFMDF010000152.1 GCA_017857395.1 Bacteroidota bacterium
AACTCTGTTGATATAAATCAATTTGATAAATACCGCCTGTTCCCCAAGTAATTAAAACCTCTTTTCCTGTTGGGGAACTAACCGTTCCTCCTGTTATAGTCCAATAAATATCTCCATTTAAAGGGCTAGCATCTGCGGTATATTTATAATTACCGCCTGGGCAAATAACAGTTGGGCCAGTTGCTAAAAATGGCGACACTGGTTTAGGGGCTACTTCTACGGTATAAGTCGCAACATCATTACAATAAAAATCGAACACAGTTGGAGCGGCTGTAATTGTGTAATATCCAGCCGATGTATTCCATAAAATATCTACGGATTGTCCGATGGTAGCACCTTGAATAGTTCCACCACTTACTGTCCAAGCAAAATCTCCTGTATAACCCAAGATTGGCGTTGCAGAATAAGTGCTTACTTCATTTTCGCAAACTAATCTTTCTCCAGTGATGGTATATTCAGGTTTAATATTGACGGTTAAAGTATCGGTGGAAGCGCAGTTTTCTTTAATATGCTGGATATTAACTACGACTTGTCCAATAGGTCCAAAACCCCAATCGACGGCAATATTATTTTGATAAGGGGCAGTTGTAGTAATCGTGCCATTTCCTATTATTTGCCAATCGTAAATAACCCCCATAAATTTAGGTACGGCATAGTGATGACTACTATTTTCGCAAACTACGGTATCTCCAATAATGTTTAAATTATTAGGATCTATAATCGGAATAGCTACTTGATTAGGCGTCGTACAATAAGGGTCATTCGTACAACCCGTTACACTTAATTTTACAATCCCTTCATCGCCTGCTAACCATTGTACACAGACAAAAGTATCATTGACTGTTCCTCCATTAACGATTAAACCATTAGGATTTACCACCCAATTATAAGTACCTCCGATACATACATTCGGCGTAGTATAACAGGCAGTGTCTCCAACACAACTAGTTGCTGCACAAAGAATAGGCGGAGCAGGTTTGAGGTCTATGAAAATATTCATTTTAATGGTATCCGTACAGCTACAAGCCGTTACACAGTCGCAATGCATTTCCATCTGTTGCTCTCCTTCCACAACATAATACCCCTCTTTAACTACTTCTTCTATAGAATTACTGACAATCAAGCATACAGTTTTTAATCCTCCTGTGCTATAAGCATGTGTCGGATCCTGGTCCGTAGAAATGTTCCCATCTCCAAAATCCCAAAACCAACTTTCTGCATTTGTAGATAAATCTGTAAAAGAAATAACCGTGTTGGAACAAGGGCTAACAGGAGCATACGTAAAATTCGCAGTGGGGCTTTCAATAAACTCTATACAAATAGTCGTAGAATCTACACAGCCATTAGAGGCAGTTTCTATTAAAGTAAGCCCCGCTGGTTGCATAGCGCCCCACTCTATCACTACAGAATCTAGATTGGAAGCGCCCAAAACATTTCCGCCTGTCACTGTCCAATGATAAGTACTTCCTAAATGTTGTACTGCATGGTAAATTTGAATAGAACTATCACAAGTAATGACACAATCTTCGGCAGTTGTATCAGTTCCCGTAATAGGGCTATTTAAAAAGCGAGGGTCGCAGATTTTATTACATTCTGGATTTAATGGCCTAGGAAAAGTAACACAATTTTCTTGTACTAATATTTGTGGGTTAATAAAAACTGTATCGCAGTTTGGACTACTTGGAAATGGGCAAACAGAAAGCGAATCCGTTATTTCAACTTGGGTAAAACAAGTAACCGTATTCCCATTAATATCCGTCATCGTTACTTGTATATTATTAACCCCTATATGGCTACAATCTAAAGTATCTGGCGAAATGATAATGGTATCTACGCCGCAATGTGCCTGCGTTAAATCTTCCAGTACCATTTCTGGGGTTAATATGATTTGTTGTCCTGCAAAACCTAGGTTTATTGTAAGATTATCCTTGCATACCAGCGTAGGCGGGGCATTACTTTCGATAGTTAGGAGGCCATTATTGGTCGTAAAACACTCCTGCTGATTAGGACTTGCAATTTCTATAATTGATGGACTATTTGAAAAATTAATACTAGTTACACCACTTTGTAAAGCGGTATAACATATTTGAAAGATAGCTGAATTATCTGATATCGAAATACCATTCGCTGTAGGATCAAACCAAGAGAATGCCAATACTCCATTTCCTGCATCGCTAGTTAAAAAATTACCGTTGTTTAAATTAGGTAAATTAAACCCTTGAAATCCTTGGAATTGTAATAAAATTGGGTCAAAACTAAAAGAAGTTTGCATGCTCGCTATATCTACAAAATTCTGCACAGTTACATCTATACATACTTGTTCTCCTTGGCAAACAGTATCAGGTATCATTGATAAAATAACACAGGAGTCCATAGGAGGTGGACACATAGTAGTATCCACTGTTATTAAACCGTCATTTGTAATCGGTAAAGAGGCCTCTGTTGCTGAATTCACTACTAATTGATTCGTAGGAGCATTGCTAAAAGAAACCGTGGTACTAATATTGTTTAGAATTGTAAATTCTAACTCAAAAAGTACACTACCATCAGCTAGTGATACATCTCCATAAGCAGATTCTCTCCAATAAAAAGGTAAATGCCCATTATTAATTAATCCAAAATTATTGGCATTAATTTGAGCAGTTGAATTATAATTTAAGGTATTGGAAAGTTGAAGATTTGTAGGATTCCAATTTATACTAAACTGTAAACCACTTACATTAGTAAAATCTTCGATGGTTATTGGAATAGTTACTTTATTAGTATCACAAGCTACTACTATTGCACTCATTGAAAGCTTAAGGAAAGAAGTCGTTAATGAATCGCAACAACCATCTACATTACCGATTTGAACGGCTATAAAATCGGCCTTTACATCATTTGAAAAATTAAGTATATCAATTTGTTCAGGAAAATTTTCAGCGGCAGGATTACTCGTCGTAAAATTATAGCCACTATCTACGAAACGCCAACAAGTATTATTATTGAACTGAGATCTGGCATTTATTACTAAATGCCTGATACTAGCTCCATCAAAAGCTGTAACTGTACCAGATTTATTAACATCCCCTGCTATATACTGATAGGGAGAGGTTAAATTGCTACCACCTAAAATGTGATTGCCAATCAGTAATTCATCTAAAACATTGATACAACTATCTCTACAACTATCTACATTCATTGCAGGTAGTACCATATAATTATTGCCTGTAGCTAAATTATCAAATTTGTAACAACCATTGCTATCGGTATAGGTGCTATCTATTTGATTTCCTATAAGATAAACTGTCACCCCTTCTACTGGTTCGCCACAATCTTGTTGAATTGTTCCTGAAATATACTTAGTACCACATCCCGCAAGCGCACTAGAACTCACTAAATTAGAACTAGTTCCATTCCTAGAAAAATTCATCAAATCACCATTATTATCTCCGCCTGCCAAATCAGGAATTTGGGTAATGCTTGTATTATTACCAGCAGGAATGCCTAAATCAAAATTATAGTACAATACTAAACCTGTCTCATTTCCATTTAATGCACAATCTTTCTCCGCTGCTACCTGTGTTGAGTTTTTAGCAAAATTCCAAATTCTCACTTCATCTAATAAGCCCTCATAGACCATGCTTTGTAAAAAGCTATGCCGGCCGAATCTTAAGGTAGCATCTAAATTATAAGTTCCTGTGACATTAGTGATGTAAGTAAAACTAGCATTATCTAAAAAAACAGTCACATTATTTCCAGATTTAGCAAAAGCGAAATGATGCCAAGCGCCATCTCTGATATTTACAGCAGGAAACGGATTGATAAAAGCACTGGCATTATTAAAATTATCATCAACAATATGGATAGTGCCATTAATGTCTGAGACCTGTAATCTATTTTGATTGTTCGCATCTGTCCAGTTAACAAAAGATTGTCCATTCCCTCCTCCACTCATTTGGGATTGAAACCAAAATTCTATCGTAAAATCAGGGTTTCCTGTAATAGGGCTATTGGTAGAAATATAATCTTCTTGCCCGTCAAAGTGCATACACAACTTTTCCTTGCTACTGTAATTAGTTGAAGGGGTAGCATAAAAATTATTCAACAAGAAAAAAAGAATAGGCAAATTGCCTAATAAAATAAATAAAGAGGAAGTATTATATATATTTTTCATTGCGGCTATTTTTAATAGTCAAGATTTGTTGTAGTCAAAGAGTTAAGGACAAAATGGGTTAAGGTGCACAAGGCTTCACAAATCGAGTAGTCGTTGCCGAACAACCATTCGCATCCATCACCGTCAGGGTATAAGTCGTGCCAGCAGGGTCGGGTAAATGCTCAATTGTACAGCCATTAGTACTGACAAGTGTTCCATTATTATAGGCCCATTGATACGTCATGCCTGTATTGCCACAAGTAGATTGGGAATCACAACCACTAAGCGTAACAGATTGCCCTTGGTAAGCACATTCATTTGGCATTAGTGGACAACTAATAATCGCTTCCACTTCACAAACATCTAGGCAAAATTGGGTAGAGGAAGTGACTTGGCATCCATTGGAAGCTTCTACCCAATAACAACCATTTTGATTGGCTTGGTAACTATTACCAGTTCCGACAATTAAGCCATTACAAAGCCAAGTATAAGTGATGGTGAAATTGGGGTCTGTTTGTGGATTGGTTATAGTTAAGGTGCTGTTGTTTCCTAGGCAAATTGGACTTGTTCCATTAATATTAACTGCTATCGGTGCGGCTTGTAAGCGAATTTCTAGGGTATCGCTATAACAAGGGTCACAGGCAGAAGGAGAAGAAAGTGGCTGACAGGCAATTCTATAAAAAATAGCAATTGCACCCGTTGGCCAATAGAAAGAAGGCAGTACATTGGTATTTTGTACCGTATTGGAAAAGCCTAAAGGCTGCCAAGTGGCCAAATCAAAAGTATATTCCCATTGAGGCGTACAATTCGTAAAAGGCTGGTCAATTCCAATGGCGGCATCATCTCCTGGACAGATATAATATAAATTAGGGTTACTTTGATCTTGCGTTAAATTTGGTGGGCTAGGCATTCCCGTAATCGTACCACATTGCGGCATTGGGTCTACAGAAATACATGTAGCTCCTTTTCGTTGTTTGCCACCGCAATTAGTCACGGAAACATTTACACAAAAATCACTTGTTCCTGCAATAATGGCTAAAGAAAAACTAGTTGAATTGGCTAAACTAGGAATCACGACTCCATTGGTGTCCCAAGTAATGGTCACTAGAGAACCTGTTACTGGATTAACTACAAAAGGATCACTATCTAAGGTAACGTTAATCGTTCGTATATCGCCTTCACACATTTGCGTATCCACATCTATTAAGACATCTGTCATAGTTATCGGACAACAAATTTTTACTGTATCAACATCTGTTGTATAAAAACAAGTATCTAGTAAATTGGGATCTCTAACTTCTACTATTGCTCTATAAGCCCTATCTACAAACCCTGTTGGGCTGGCATTACAATCTGTATTGACCACTAAAGGAGGCACAACAAAGCAGAAGTCTCCAAACGCTGCGGCTGTTTCATTCACCCAACCTGCGCCATCATTGTGCTGCCACATAACGGTATTACTACCCGTTGGTTGGGGGATAGTTTGGTTATATAAAAGACAAAGATGAATGGGGTCATTATTGCAAATCTCTGTTAACAAACTTGTCTGTAAAGGGTCTTTTATGGCTAATTCCAGCAAATTATAATTCGGGTAAATTAAACTTGCATTAGAGCAAATGAAGTTACTAATTGAGAAATTTAGTACAAAATTTTCTAATAAACCGTCATTTCCATTTCCAGTTAAATCATCCGCGTGGGTGATACTGGTATTATCAGCTGTAGCTATTCCTTGATCTAATTGCCAATAGGCCAATAATCCTGGCTCATCCCCCTTTAACACGCAATATTTTTGCGTATCTATTTCCACGGAGTCTCTAGGATAACCCCATACTCTAATTTCATCCATTTGCCCCAGCCAATTATCGAAAGGATTAGACGTACTAATACCTCCGCCAAACCTAATGGTATCTGTACTAAGTACCCCTACAGAATCTGTAAGAATTGGCAGACAATCCAACAAAAGGCGTGCCGTATCTCCTTCTTTTATTATCGCTAAATGATGCCAACTACCATCATTAAGATTCGGAGTGGCTGATTGCGTCGTGTCTGCGGAAACACTATTAATCCAAGCAAGGGATAAGGAGCCACCACATAATCCGACATCGAAACTAGAGAAAGTACTATTCAAACTGACTAATTTTCGAAAATTATTGGCACAATCATTATTAGATTCGCTAGCGGTGGACCGAAACCAAGTTTCGATAGAAAAATCAGCATTACCTGTAATAGGACTCGGGTATAGACTCAAATGGTCGTCTACTCCGTCAAAATCTAAACAGCGATTATCACATAATTGACCATATACCGATTGAGTAAAGAAAATAAGCAAAATCAAATAATAAGATTTCATGGTAATTTTTTAAATTTTCAAATTAAATATTTGATAGAATTAGGCAATAGTGTCAAACCTATTTAGCAGCAAAGACTAAAGTATAAAGGTGTGTTAATTGTAATTTTTGTGTTTTATAAGAACTTGTTTAAAACAATATTTTACTTAATGCAAGCTCTTTCCAAAAGGATTTTGTAATAGTTAATGTAGAGAATATCGTTAAATTAATTGTTAATATATATATTATTTTTTAAATATATTTGACTTATTGTTCCAATTTTTTAATATATACTATTTTTTTCTAATTTCAGTAGGCGATTCGCCGTACCTTTCTTTAAAACATCGAGAAAAGTAGGCTAAATTAGAAAAACCTACCCTATAAGTAATATCACTAACGGGGAGAGTAGTTGTTTGTAATAATTCTAATGCTTTGGACAGTCGAAACTCCCGAATATAAATAGAAATAGATTTACCACTACAAATCGTCACCTTTCGATGCAAACTCGTTCTACTAACACCCAATGCTTTACATAAATCACTAATACCAAATTCAAAATCGTAAGCATAAGTTGTTAATGTGGTATCTAGTTCGTCTAAAAAATTACCCTTTACTTCCCCTTTATTAACACAAGTCATACGTTGGTTTTTTAATTGAATGACTAAGCAGTACAACTCAGCCAAAAACGATGAAAGTTGTTTTGTTATAGGACACTGCTTGTTTTAGCTATTACTGAATAGGTGTTTTACTAGAAAGGTAGAGACTACGTGAGTTTAAATGAGTTATTTAAGTACAATACTTATTTTGAGTAAATATTGTTATTTATAATTTTAATTAAAATTATTTATACACCGTAGCTTTCGATACCCTAAAATTCTACAATTTTTATTGTCTCTCCAAAGACATTTTTTGTATCTTGTACGCATAGAAATTTAAATCCCTTAAACAAAAACTGTTTCTAACATACTTATTAACAATACTTTATACTTCTAAAATATTAAGAAATCTGTAATCGTAAAAATCATAAAATTTGCAAGAAAGTAAATTACTTAAGCAACTAAAAATCTTAGAAAAAGAGGAATTTAAGGGGCTTTATCTGTTTATTCATAGCACCTACTTCAATCAAAGTAAGGATGTTATTCGTTTGTTTGATTATCTTCGAAAATATTATCCTGTTTTTGATTCAGCTAAATTGAATAAAGAGGTTGTCTTTAAAAAACTCTTTCCTAAACAAGTTTATGCGGATATAAAATTGCGAAATCTGCGTACTAAAGCAGGTAAACTCGTCGAGCAATATTTAATTAATCTAACCTTTCAACAAGACGATTTTCAACGTAAAAAATTAATCACCCAGATTTATGGGCAGCGCAATTATTACCCCGCATTCGAGAAAAACACCCAACAATTATTGGATTCCCTAGAACAGCAACCCTATAGAGATGCTTGTTATTTTTATGATAAATATTTGTTGCAAAAAGACTACTATCTACATATTGAAACTGCTAAGAAAGAACAGACCGTAGCAATTATGCAAGATGCCTTGACCAACTTAACCCATTACTTTTCTTTAGAACGTCTTTTTTTAGGTATCGACTTAATTAATCGAGAAGCTATTTTTTCAGAAAAAAATCATTTCAATCCACAACAAGCGGCTATTGATTTACCTGAAAACAATTTAATTTGTCAACTTTTTCAAGGTATTATTGCTTTAAATAAAAACCAAACTGAAGCTGATTTTATTAATCTAAAAGAATTATATCTCAATAATATCAATCAAATTAGAGAAATCTATAGCAAAGAAATCTTTTTCTTTCTAACTAATCACGCTATTCGTCAACTTAAATTCAAGGAACAATTATATACACAATTACTATTTCAACTTTATGAATTAGGCCTCCAAAGAGGTCTTCTTCTTGAAAAAGATAAAATTGAACCTGGTACTTTTTTTAATATCGTTTCTGCTAGTTCAAAATTGAAAAAATTTGAATGGGCTAATCAATTTATTCAAACTTATCAATTCCACATAGCAGCACCTTATTCAGAAGAAACTAGACAACTTTCCATCAGCTATCTAAATTTTAATCAAGGAAAATACGAAGCCGTTATTAAACTTTTATCTACCCGCCGCTTTACAAATCTTTTTTACCAAATAAATGTAAGAACCTTATTACTGCGAAGCTATTATAAATTATTTGAACAAAATGTGACCTATTATCCGCTTTTGATAGCTCAATGCGAATCATTTATTAAGCTTTTACAACGAAACCAGAAGCTTCAAGAAAACAAGAAACACGCAACACTTCTATTTACCAAATTACTCAAAGTAATCGTTGAATCGAAATATACAGGTAGTTATAATAGAGAAAAAAAACAGCAATTTCTTGATATCATTCATCAATCCAAAGGAATCACACTACAAGGTTGGTTAGTAGAAATATTAGATCATTTGGACACAACAATAATATCCTAAAAGTCTGAACAATAACAAATCGTTATTCGCTATTATCCAGACTTCTGCTTTTATATTCTTAAATATCCATAATTTCTATGGTTATCACAGGAAATACTAAAAACATTGGCTTTTCAGATTTTAATAGCGCATTCGCTTCCAATTGCTTTTTCATAATAATAAAATTTTTAGGTTAAAAAATGAGTTGAGTTTGTTTTCGTTGGTTTTTGGTATAGCTCCGCCAGACTAAATGCAGGCTATTAGCTTGCAGTTAAGGCAAAGGGATATTGTTTATTCTAGCGCAAACTTGGCTGAAATAATAATGTTATTTAAAATAATTTAAAAAGAAAATAAGTTGCTAGAAAAAAAGTATTGACGGTTTTTATCGCCGTCTTTTTCCATTTAATTGGGTCTTTGCTACTTAATAACTTAAGGAAGGAAAAGGTAACAGGGAAAGGAATCTTTTTTTTAAAAATTACAAAAAGATGTAAAATATAGTAAGTCTATAAGGCGTCAGTCGTTCTCTTATTCCTATAATACAAACCTATCGAGCATAGACCTATTATTCCTAAAATGCCCAACATCCAGTTAGGGCGATTTTTAAAAACAGCTCCATAATTGCCTACATGCACAAAGCTTGCCCAGTAATAAGGATGTAGCTGTTGATTGCTTTCTTGGTTTTGTAGATAAGCTAATTTAGCTTGTCTTAATGCTTGATGTTTTAATAGTCCTTCTTTTAAATAACCGTAATAATATTCCATTAACTCAGCGGTCGTTTTATCATTTACCGACCATAAACTAGTTGTGATACTAGGCACTCCTGCATAGGCAAATCCATGTGCCAAACTCATCATCCCTTCGCCATGTTGATATTCCCCAATTCCTGTTTCGCAAGCACTTAATACGACCATTTCTGCTTTGACATCAAGATTGTACAATTCATGCAAATAAAAATAATCATCGGTAAAATAAATGCGACTTTGATCAGGGTTTTGGTCATCTATGCAAGCATGTGTCGCCAAATGAAGGATTCTAGCACCTTTGATTTGTTGCAAAAAACCTCCTTTATTAGCGGCTATCCCCATCAAAGATTCACCGCCAATTATTCCCACAATATTGCCAACTTCTGACTCATTAAAATCTAATCTACTAAGGCTATCAATGGAACAAGAACGACTCGCTAAGGGAGAACGATTTCCATTAAAGAGTGGAGCAAAACCCACAAAATCCTTGTCGAATTTATTCGCCTCTTTTTGCTGCTGATTCATTAGTAGCGTAGCACTTAAAGCATAAGAAATTGTATACTCGTTTTGTAAATAGGCTAAATTAGCCCACGAATTTATTTGTGGATTTGATTGTTGGATTAAGACCTCAAAAGGCAGGGCAAATAAATCTCCGTCTCGGATAATGATTAGTTCATTAATTGCTGGAGGTAGGTTTTTAATGGACTTTTCTAATAATAATTGATAAAGTGTTTGTCCTTGTTGCTGAAATTGTAGCAGGCTATTAGCGTCACTTGATGGATTATTTAAGGCCGCTCGGAAGGCAGCAATTTGGTTGGATATATCTGCTTTGGGGGTTTGGGTAATTTGTAGGTCGTTTTTGGTGATTGTGAAGGTGTAGATGGTGGAGTCGCCGTAGAAGTATTCTATTAGGGCTTGTCCTGCCTGGATTTGTTCTTGAAGTTGCGCTATTTCTACGCTATGATAATCTGGTACATCTAATAAATCAGCATAAACAGGATACTCAATTTTTATTTGTTCTTGAATTTTTTGTAGCTCTTGTTCCAAGTCGAATTTTGCTGACTCAAGCTGCGCTTTATCATTACCTCTAGCCTCTTCAATTTTTCTTTTATAAAAACTTATATTATTCTTCAAGGAAGAAAGAGTGTATCTTATAGAATCAGGAATCGCTAATTTTTCTAATACTTCTAATTTTAAAATTGATTCTTGTAGTATGGTTGCTTTATAGTTATCTGAAAAACCAAATACCTTCGTTAAATAAGTTACGTTCTTAGTTTTTTCAAATAATTCTAAACTGATGTTTATCCCCGTTTCTAGTATCTGTCGAGTGTTCTCATTTAAAAACACCTTGGAATTAGTAGATTGAAATGCTGTTCTTAATCGAGTGATTAATTGAGCTGCTAAATCAATGGTATTAAGTGCATTTTCAGGATTATTTATCACTTGCTGCACCAATGCTTTCTTATGAAGTATCTTTATTAAATCTGCGTCCGAACTAATATCATCATCTATCGCTGGATTTATGTTGCAATCATTTAATTCATTAAAATCAATTACTAGATTATTTATAGCCAACTGATAATTGGTGAGTGCTAAAGAATCATACCCTAAATCTAAGTAAACATCTCCTATATTCAAATAAGTCGCTGCAATATCTGGGTGTTTATCCGAAAAAGCAGTGTAGTATTGCTCTAAGGCTATTTCTAAGGTGAATAATGCCTTATTCGCTAGGCCATTTTGTAGATAGAGGATGCCTATTCCTTTATTTGCATTCGCATAAAAATTAGTTGGTAAATCGGGTGTGTCTAAAATATTTTGTAAAACAATCGCACTACTATCTATCATTCTTAATTTAGCATAGCATTCTCCTAAATTCTTATAATACTTCATCAAAGCTCTAACATTTCTCTCTGATGTTGGCATAGCTTTAACCAACTTTACAGCTTTATGTAAATAGTCTCTAGCGACTAAAAAATTCTTTTGATTAATATAAAAGATACTAATATTATTATAGAGTGCGCTAATTATGGTAGCATCCGCTTCTTTATCATCTTTATATGCTTTCAAGGCTTCTTGATAATACTTAAAAGCTTTAAATTCATCTCCTTTGGTCGTACATATCGCTCCCAAATTGATATAAGCTCGTGCTATATCAAAAGAATCTCTTTTTTCTTTTGGAACCAAGGCCACTGCCTCCTCACTTAACTTAATGGCAAATTCATAATTAGCTTTGCGATAATGATAAATTGTCAAGGAAAGTAAAGTACTATATTTATCTCTTAAAGAAATAGCCGATATAGTAGTCAACTCCTTATTTAATAAATTAGCAAAATAGTCTGCTTGTTGAAAATCACTCTCATTAAAATAATAACTTGAAAGCCCTCTTAATGTCTCTAAATATAAATTCCATATACCATATTTTTTTAACTCTGGATAAGCTAAATTGGCGTATTTTAGGTAATCGCTATCTTTTTCATGATTAATTTCAGCTAATTGGTATAACTCTATCGCCTTTATCGAATCTACATTACTATACAAATTAACTATAAAGCATTGCCAAATAGTAAATACTAATAAAATCGTTTGCCTTTTCATTAAAGTATTTAATTTTGAAGCTATTAATTAATTACTAAGAACAATCACAAATTTCTATTGGGATGGTTTCTATATGTGTATGAAGACTGTCAGTTGAGGTGCTATCACTATGTTCATGATTTATTAGTATCTCGATGTAATACTCATCATCACAAAGTGTTCCAGCATCAATTGGATCAATCACAAAATCAGTTTTTATACTAGTGATACATGTTCCTGCGTCACTGCATCTATTTGGCTTATAGTCGCAAGCAGTGATTGTATCATTTTGTACATATTCATCCCCGATTAGGATAGAATCATTATATATTACATTGGCATTAATAATCGTGGGAAGTGGATAATTTTGTTCGCAATCTAAACTATCACAAGGAACTTCTAAATAAAAGATATAAGATATTATTAGGGTACTATCTTCTTCTAAATGAAAACAAGGTATATCAGTAGAATCAATAACTAATCCATTGTCTAAAATTATGACTCCTGAATCTGAATGTCTCTTGCTAATTGACAAATTATCACAAGGACACGCTTTATCACAATTTATTAAGTCTTTATAGGTAGGATAATATTTATCATCAAAACACCAAAAACAAGGATCGTTCATTTGATCTACTAATAAGGTATCAATAGGGTTTTCATCCCCATTTCCGCCATTTCCCTCTCCGTTTGATAAAGGAGGACAGGCATAAAAGGTACAAACTCCTATAATCAATAGAAAGAAAAAGATATAATTATTTGAATTGCTTAATTGCATTTTCTATATTTTAAAATAAATCAAAAGGATTTTATATATCAAAAGTTAAGAGGCAAAGTAAACAACTTTCTACGTCCTTGAGTTGCACTATTGTTCCAAGATAAAAAACCCTAAATAAAACAAGGCATATAACCCCTAAAAAAATCAAAATCCACTCCCCAAATGTTAAAATTCCACATTTTAGCTTACCTTTAGCCTATTGTTGACATAATGTACAAGTGCCCACATGCAGCAACTTACAGATACTCAAATTATTACTTTTTTACAATCAGGAAAAGAATCATTAGAAGACCGTGCTTGTCGGTCGCTATACCAACAATACTATGGACTAATTGAAAGTTTAGTGATTAAAAATGGAGCAGGAAAAACAGTTACTAAAGATATTTTTCAGGAAGCCCTCATCGTACTGTGGAATATGGTTAGACGTCCTAATTTCAAATTAGCAAGTGCCTTAAAAACGCTCTTATACTCTATTAGCCATAATCTATTGAGAAATAAATTGCGTACCAAAGGGCGAACAGAAAACCTACAAGCCATCCATCAAACCATTCCTATTGACGAGTCCTTTTTGGATACTTTATTCCTTACAGAAAAACATAATTTATTACTACAAATATTGAAGACTATGGGCGCAGATTGCCAAAAAGTATTGCGCTTATACTATTTCCAGCAATTATCTATGAAAAAAATTCAAGCCGCTTTTGGTGATAAAAGCGATGCGGTGACTAAAAATCGAAAATCACGCTGTTTGCAAAGATTGAGAGACCATGTTTTATCTAATGAACAATATGTCGCAAATTTGCGCTAATCCCGTTTGAATATGGAGCCAGCCAATCAAAAAATATTAATAGAACGGTATTTCAGAAATGAATTATCTACCGAAGAATTGCAGGGTTTTCAACAACAATTGGAAACGAATCAAGCATTCGCCCAAGCAGTTGCTGTAGAACAAGATATTGTAGACACGCTTCGTATCAAGGAACAGCAGCGTTTTCGCCAACGATTAACTAAAATACATACGGAAGAAATAAAAGAAACACCCGTCAAATCTTTATTTAATCGACGATGGTTAATGGCTGCATCTATTGCTATTTTGCTCGGTGTTTCCTTCTTTTTATGGACGAATAATCAACCCTTATCTCCCCAAGAAATATTCGCAGCGAATTATGAACAACCTTCTTTAACGACCGCTCGGACAGGTGAAAATAATGCTGCTTTAGCACCAATAAAAACAGCTTATGAACAAGCAAATTATGCCACTGCTACTAAATTAATCAATGATTTATTGGCAAAGGAATATGATGGTAATTTAGCCTTAGTTCTAGGGGCCTGTTATCTAGAAAATAATCAAATAGAGGACGCTATTACCATTTTTGAAACGATTCAACAACAAACAGATTTAGCAGATGATGCGCTCTGGTATTTGGGATTAGCCCATCTTAAGAAAGGAGATAAAGCAGCAGCTAAACAACAATTCACTAATTTATTAGCTGGCACTATTCCTGTAACGCCAAAAAGAAAAGCTAAAGTTGAACAGATTTTAAATCAATTGGAATAATAAATACGTTCTTAAAAAGACCTAATTCTCCACTAAAAACCGTTTCGTCACCGCCATTTCCCCCTGTAATAAAGTCAAAAAGTAAACTCCAGAAGGAAAATGCTGAACGGATTCAGTTAGTATATTATCCTCGAATCGAGCAGGTTGAATCGTTTTCTGCTGAACGATTTGACCTAAAGTATTGATTATGTAAAATTGATAGGGTTCAAAATTGGGCGTTTCAAAGGCAATGGTCAAGGTGGAAGTAGCTGGATTGGGATAAAGCTGTAAAATTTCAAAGTTATTACCTTGTGGTTGCCCACAATATAATTGTACATTTTGCATCGCAGTAAAAGCATCCAAACGTCCTCCCGTTAAAGAACGGCTATTAAATCCTGCTATTGGTTGAGTGCCGTTTAAAATCGCAGCTTTAATAAATCTGGCGGTCGAAGCAGGATTATTAACTGCATCTTCGCCTAATTGAGTACAAGGCAAACTATACAATAAACCTACCGTACCTGCCACCAAAGGACAAGCCATGGAAGTACCATAGCCAAAGCTATAAGTGTTATCTAACCCAAGGGTATAAATCCGCTCTCCTGGTGCAGCTAAATCAATAGATTCTATTCCAAATCCACTACCTTTAGTTTTTTCATCTCGTTCATTAGAAGAAGTAACGGCAATAATAAAATCACTTGGACAACTTGGTAAGACATCTCCTACTTCATCCACATCTATTTCGTCATTATAAGTTGATACGATACTCAAAATGCCTGCTTGTCCCATCAATTCCATCATTTCGCATAATTCTTCTCCCAAAGAAAAGTCTTTATAATTTCCATCCCAACCAAAAGAATGATTTAATGCCACAATCAAAGCGCCTTCTACTCCATTCGTCTCATTAAATTTTTTGCGTAAGTTATAGGCATATTCATGCGCCTCCAACACTTCACTAATAAAGCTCACCTTAGAAAATAATAGTAAATCAATATCCCAATTAATTCCTGTTACACCTATTCCATTATTCCCTTTTGCGCCAATGACACCTGCGACATTTGTACCATGCTGCGTTCTATTACCACCTCTTAAAGTAGGCGTATGTTCATCCGTGAAGTCCACTAAATTTAGCCCTTTATAATCATCTATATACCCGTTAGCATCATCATCAATTCCATTATTAGGCACCTCGGCTTTATTCGTCCAGATATTATCTTTTAAATCTTCATGTGTTGGGTCAATGCCTTTTTCTAAAATACCAATGACAATTCGTTTACCATCTGCGGTTTGTCCGCCTGTTGTTTCCTCCCAAACCAAATCGGCTTGCACATTTAATAGATGCCATTGTTCCCTAAAATCAGCATCATCTGGCGTTATATTTCTATAAGTTAACGGAATGTCTTCCCCTACTTTTAAGACTGCCTTATCTTGTTTTAGTTGCCGAATTAATTGTTCGGTATTATTAGATTGGATGGCATACATATTAAAAATAGTGGAGACTTTTCTATAGGTTTTCACACCTGTTCTTTGGTAGTTATTCGTTCTATACTTTTGAAAAAATTGAACGGCGTCTACTTTTGGGTGTAATCGAATAATTACTTTCGTGTCAGTTAATAGTTTTGCAGATTGACCATTGGTCAGGAAAGGAATATTTAAGAGGAGGAGAAAAATGTATTTTTTCATTGGTATTAATGGTTCTGTCAGGAAATACTACCTTATTACCAACGTTTAAAGGACGATTTAGATTTGGTATTTGGTATTCTTAACATTGTCGGTTGTCGATTCAGGCTGACCGTAAACGCTTGATTTGCTAAATCAAGCAGACCTGCCCACACACAGTCAAGCCGATTTAGTAAACCTTATGCCCATTGAAAATCTAAGGTTTTGAGATTTACTAAATTCTAAAAATTTAGCAAATCTTCCTTAACTAAAACCGTTTAGGCTCTCGTTCGCTGACCATTTCAAACACCATTTCAATCACATCCTCCGCACTAGGCTTAGAAAAATAATCTCCATCATCGCCATAAGGTGGCCGGTGCGCTTTGGCAGATAAGGTTCTTGGCTTTGCATCTAAATACCGATACCCATTTTGTTTTTCTAATACTTCTTGTAACATATAGGCGGACGCCCCACCGGGAACATCTTCATCTAAAAACAACACACAATTAGTCTTTTTTAGAGATTCGACAATGCCATGTTCTAAATCGAAAGGCAATAAGGTCTGCACATCAATTAGTTCAACAGATATGCCTTTTCTAGCTAATTTTAAAATGGCTTGTTCCGCAATTCTAACGCAAGAACCGTAAGTAACAATCGTAATATCTGTCCCCATTTGTAGTACTTCTGGAACACCTAGAGGAACGGTATACTCTCCTAAATTATCAGGTAGTCGTTCTTTTAGTCGGTAACCATTCAAACATTCTACTAAAACGGCAGGATCATCAGACGCCAACATGGTATTATATAATCCCGCTGCTTGTGTCATATTTCTAGGCACTAATAAATACATCCCTCGAAGAGAATGAATCATCATGCCCATTGGGGAGCCACTATGCCAAATTCCTTCTAGTCGATGGCCTCTTGTACGAATAATTAACGGCGCTTGTTGGTTGTTATCTGAACGATACCGCAAAGTAGCTACATCATCTGAAAGCGTTTGTAAACCGTAAATTAAATAATCTAAATATTGAATTTCTGCAATTGGTCGCATTCCTCGCATCGCTAAGCCCAATGCTTGCCCCATTATCGTTGACTCCCGAATACCTACATCAAACACTCTCTCCTCCCCATACTTTTCCTGCATCCCCATAAAGCCTTGATTAACATCGCCAATTTTACCAACATCTTCACCAAAGGCATAGAGGTTATCATGTTTTGTAAGTACTTTATCAAAATATTTATTGATTAACTGATAGGCATTGATTTTGGCTGGTTTCTCCCCATAAGTCGCTGGAATAACGGGTACTTTTAAAGCAGATTTTGGTGATTCGCTATACAAATGTCTATGATAGCGCTCCTGCCAAATACTTTCTACTTTTTTCAGCCAGTGCTCTAATTCTAGAACTCCTTGCAAATTCTCCCCCATCGTCTCGAATTTCATTTGTCGAGCACTCTTGACCATATCGAATAATAATGGGTTTTGAGTATTTTTAAGGCTTCTGAAAATAGTACTAGCTATTTCTCTTTGTTTAGTTTCTGCTAATATTTTTGTATAAATTCCTAAAACGGTGGCTAAATGTTGTCGATTGACTTTACTATAGGCTTCCCATGCAATATCTCTATGTCCTCTGGCCTTTTCTTTTGCCCATTCATGGATCGCTTCTATTTCTTGATGGGTTAAAATCTCTTCTTTCACCATCCATTCTGCCATCTTTTTATTGCAATCCATCTCTTTTTCCCATTGCAATCGTTCTTTGGACTTATAACGTTCATGAGAACCAGAGGTAGAATGACCTTGTTGCTGCGTACATTCTTGTACATGAAAAATAACTGGAATATGCGTTTCTCTCGTTTTTTTAATGCCCCTTTCGAAAGCTTCACATAACCCTTTATAATCCCATGCTTTTAAGGTATAAATATCCAAACCTTCTCCTTTTTCATTCACTCTAAACCCTTCCAAGGCTTCCGAAATATTTTGTTTGGTCGTTTGGTATTTAGACGGTACAGAGATTCCATACCCATCATCCCAGACAAAAATAGCTAAAGGCACTCTTAATACACCAGCAGCATTAATCGTTTCAAAAAAAACCCCTTCCGAGGTACTCGCATCGCCTATACTACAAAAACAAACCTCATTCCCATTATTGGAGAAATTTGTAGTGGTATTTAATTTTTTACTTTCTCGATATTTTTTAGAAGCAAATGCCAAACCCAAAGCTCTTGCAACATGTCCCGCCGTACAAGACACGCCAGATGCTGCATTGTATAACTCTTTATGATTTGTCCAATTACCCTGTTTATCTATTAATGATGTGGAGAAGTGATTATTCATTTGCCGACCGCCAGAAAAAGGGTCATTAACAGCATCCGCATAAATAGCGGCAAAATATTCTTCTGGAGTAGCAATCCCCTTATGAAACATAAAGGTTTGTTCCCGATAATAGCCTGACCAAAAATCTCCCTTTTGAAAGACTTTTGCCATGGCAATTTGAGGAATTTCTTTACCATCCGCTGTCACAGCAAATTTAGCTCGTCCATTTAGCACTTCTTTACGAGCTAAAAAACTTATTTCCCGACATAAAGCAGCCAATTTATAATCAGCAATTACTTCTTTTTCGTAAGCGGACTTACTTTTTGTAGCAGGAATTACGCTTTCCAATAAATCAATCTCTAGCATATATATGAGGCCTTTTTGGTTATATAATGAGGTTTAATCCATTTATACATCAATAATTTCGAGTCATTAAACCACTTGCTTCCTCTTATTAAAAGCTTTTTTTTAACAAGAAAACAGTCTTCATTAAACAGTAAAACTTTACATTTTATTAAGCTTCATCCTTGTGTTTTAGCTATGGCGTGTTTTGCTAGTGAATAGTTTCTATGGTTTGTCTGTTGCACTGGACTGCAAAAATATAAAAAAAAAATGCTAAAAATCCTATTTTTTGGATTGATGATTGCTAAATCTACAATATCCAAGCCTTTCTAACCGACGCTATCATTGTTACTATTTTACTTTTAGCTCGTCCAAAAAGCGCCTTTATTTTGAAAAAGAAGAAAGCTGCAATTGAAGATTTTGCTTTCTATAGACCGAGTAAACTTTTATAGTAGTGCTTTATACCGCTAGGTTCGCCCAAAATTAGTTAATAAAATAAAATATTATCAAAATAATATTTTGATTTATGTTTAAAATGCAGAATTTTATTTATTTTAAATAAACTCTTTTCAGGTTATTATTTTAGGGTTAAAAATAATATTTTAATTATATTTATTTAATAAAAATAAATACGAACAAAATACTGTTTTAAAGATAAAAATACTTTTAATACAGAATATTATTTCGTGTAATTTATGTATTAATCAAAAATTTGAGCGAACCTAGCGTTATACCAATAAAAAAATTACTTTAAGGATATAAAAAAATTACTTTTTTTTTCCTAAATAGTTAATCTTTAATAGAAAAATTGGCTTTTTCTGCTTTTTTACCTTCTTTTTGGGTCTCTACTTTTTATTAACGTTAGGTTAACAAGGATTAGCAAGCAGAATACTTTCATCTGATTTTAAATAAACTTAAATTTGTAAATGTAATTAGGCTGGCTAAATGAACGTTATTTATATAAGTAACTTTCTAAAAATAAATTAAGTCAAATTTTTCCAAGAACAAAGAGCAGTAGAATTAGCTCTTGAAAAATCAAAAATTTATCAAAAAATGAAAAAATTATTTGCACTGGCATTATGCCTTACTTTAGGACTAACTTATTCTTTTGCACAAGAAGGATTGATTAAAGAAGTTCAAGAAAAAACACAATCTACTGGTCCAATCATGGAATTGCAGACAACAGAAGTAGATTATGGAAATATCATTCAAGATTCTGATCCTTTCCGTTTCTTTGAATTCACCAATACAGGTGATGCACCTTTAGTCATCAAGCATGCAAAAGGTAGCTGTGGATGTACGGTTCCTACTTATCCAAAAGAACCAATTTTACCAGGTGAATCTGCGCAAATTAAGGTGCGTTACGACACTAAGCGTGTTGGTCCTTTTACTAAGACCGTGACTTTGACAACTAACGAAGATGTTGAAAAGCGTATCTTAAGAATCAAAGGAAAAGTAGATAAGAAAGCTGCTGAACCAGAAGCGGTTCCTGCTGCCTCTCCTAATATCATTAGTGGTAGTGGTTCTAATGGTAAGTAATTTTTAAGTTTTCTTAATCATTACAAAAAAGCCTTGAGATTTTCGAATCTCAGGGCTTTTTTAATGGCTTATCGTTTCTTTAATGTACCTATCACTAAACCAACAAAATGCCATCATTTTGGCACTCAACTTTGTACCTTTGCAAGCGATGACCAAAAAAAAAGACATATTACAGCAACAGATACCGCAAGTAAACCAAGGCAATTTTGACCAATTGGCTTTGCAAGTATTTCAATATCAAGCCATTCATAATCCACTTTATAAAGCCTACCTTGCCTTAATTCAAGTTCGGCCAGCAACCGTTTCTACTATTTACGATATTCCTTTTTTGCCTATTTCTTTTTTTAAAACACAGGAAGTTAGGACGATTCATGGGGAACAATTTACGGTTCAGGGTAAAGAAGTGACTACTTTTTCTAGTAGTGGAACTACAGGAACAACCGCTAGTCGGCATTTTGTACAAGATGTTAATTTCTATAAACAAAACACCGTAATGGGTTTTGAAGCATTTTATGGCGCTGTAGCTGATTATTGTGTTTTAGGACTTTTGCCTTCCTATTTAGAAAGAAGTGGTTCTTCTTTAATTGCAATGGTTGACCATTTCATACAATTGTCTAAACACCCTAAAAGTGGTTTCTTTTTATATGACCATGCTGCTCTAGCCGATGTTTTAAGGCAATGCCAAAAAACACAACAACCTACCTTATTGATTGGAGTTAGCTTTGCCTTATTAGATTTTGCCGAACAATATTCGCTTGATTTATCCCGAATCACTATCATGGAAACTGGTGGCATGAAAGGTAGACGAAAGGAAATTACTAGACAGGTATTACATACAATCTTACAAGATGCTTTTCAGGTCGATGTAATACACTCAGAATATGGCATGACAGAATTACTCTCACAAGGCTATTCTAAAGGAAAAGGTATCTTCTACCCTACCCCAACAATGAAAGTATTAGCTAGAGAAATTACCGATCCTTTTGCTGTTCAAAAAAATAATAAAACTGGTGTCTTAAATATTATTGACTTGGCGAACCTGGATAGTTGTGCCTTTATTGCGACGGATGATTTAGGAAAAGTTGCAGTCGATGGTAGTTTTGAAATTTTGGGTCGTTTAGATAGTAGTGATGTGCGAGGTTGTAACTTGATGGTTTTATAAATTTTCGATTGTCCAATTTTTTGAATATGTTGTCTACAATTATGAAAAATAATAGTTTTATCTTTGGGCATTATTAGACAAATTGTACATCGCTAATGGCTAGTGGTTTGCGCAAGAAGTTAGCGGCAGTTAATATTCTTCAATTTCTTT
>JAFMDF010000529.1 GCA_017857395.1 Bacteroidota bacterium
TAGAATTATTTTGTAAGCAAGGAGAACCAAAAGTAATTGATGTTTTTGGTAACATTAGCGTAGACGGTACAGGGAAAGATTGGGAATATACGGATGGTTGGGCTTATCGAAAAGATTTGACTAGAGCTGACGGAAGTAATTTTATGATGGCTAATTGGAATTTTAGTGGAACAAATGCTTTAGAAGGTGGGAATACCAATTCAGAAACAAGTACTCCTTTTCCAATAGGAACTTATAAAAAGACTACTACTTCAACGAATTGCCCTGAAAATAACCAATTGCCTACAGGCAATATTACAGATGGAATTTATCAGGCTGCTAATACACTAACCGCAGTATCAACGATTCCTACTAATGGAAATGTTACTTTTAATGCAGGAGCGGTAATCGTGTTGAAATCAGGTTTTTATGCAGAAGCTGGAAGTCAATTTCTGGCAAAAATAGCTCCTTGTCCAAATAATAGTAGCCAAACAATTATTAGACCGCAAGTTTCAGCGCAAATAACATCAAATAACAATAAAGATTTAAATAAGATAGGCTTATCTAATTTTGATTGGACTGCCTACCCAAATCCAACTTCGACGGATTTAACAGTTGAATTGCAATTACAAGCAGTAACAACTATTGAATTACAATTAGTAGATATTAGTGGAAGGTTAGTACATACATTACAACCTAAACAAAGATTGTTAGAAGGAAATCATCGTTTTCAAGTTGATTTAAATGAAGTACAAGCTGGCATTTATTGGTTGCAGATTTCTGGGCAAAAAGAGCAAGCTGTAAAGAAGGTTGTTATTATAAAATAATGAATAGAGGGATTTATTTAAGATAGGGTTATTGATAATGTATAATATCCGTGTCCCTTTATTAATCTGCGGTATAAAATTACTAGCACGGATTAATAAAGGGACACAGATAATTATCGCCTTGTTAATTGACGTTCTATTAAGACATTTGCATTATCAGATTATTTATTGAGTAACGCATTAAATAGGTAAGCCCTATAAATCCGTCCTAATTATAAGCGGCTACCCGTCTATAGTTGTAAATAATTGATTATAAATCAGCTGTAGTTGCCTAGCAGATTAGTATTTATGTCTGACCTGACACCCGACACCTGCTACCTTAGACCTATAGCCTGACAGGCTAATAAACAATCTTGATTAGAAACCCTGTAAGCGTGAAAAATTTTCTTTGTAAAAATATGAGACGAATTAATATTAAATTTAGAAAAGGTAGAAGAGAAATGAGAAAACTAAACCCTTTATTACTCTTGCTGCTCCTTTTATTTTCTACAGAAGCCCTTGCCCAAAGTACAGGAGACGATACCACCTTAACGGAGAAAGATGTACCTGTTTACGGGCATCAAATTTTTAAAAATAATTACAAAACGATTGCAGATAATGCCAATGGAGATAATGATAGTACACAAGTTTCAATTGTAAGAATTCCAGATACTTATGTACTAGGAGTAGGAGATAAATTGATTGTATCTATTTTTGGAGAATCGCAATTTGATAATCAATTTGAAATCAGCAGCAGTGGTCATATTCAGCCTGCACGATTGCCTAAAATATTTTTAAAAGGAATTACTTGGGGACAAGCTAAAAAATTAATACAAAGTCGTTTTAGCCAATTTTATTCTTTTAATTCAGACCAGTTCGTAGTAAGTCTACCTAGACCTAGAACAATTACCGTTAATATTTTTGGGGAAGTAGAAAAACCAGGTTCTTATAACCTATCTGCTGTTAATACGGCGTTTAATGCGCTTGTTGCAGCGGGTGGGCCAACACAAAAAGGTAGTGTTAGAAATATTAAAATTATTGATGGCAAGCAGCAAAAGGAATTGGATATTTACGCATTCATGACGAATCCGGGAACACAGTTTGATTATAACCTGTCGGATAATATGATTATCCAAGTTCCTGCGGCACAAAAAATAGTAGAAGCTAGTGGCGCTATTCAGCGACCTATGAAATATGAATTAAAAGGGAAGGAGGGTTTAAAGGAGCTAATTGAATATGCGGGTGGATTGAAAGCAGATGCTTTTAAAGAACTTGTTCAAATTAAACGATTTGAAAGCGACCAACAAGCCTTATTGGATATTAATTGGCAGCAATTAGTTACCCAAAAACAGAATCATTCCTTACAAAATGGAGATGTAATCACGATTAAGGCTATTTCAGGAAAAATAAAGAATATAGTATCTATTACAGGGGCGGTGGAATTACCTGGTACTTATTCCCTTCGAAGTACCAAAAGAATTAGTGATTTACTTAAAAAAGGTATTTTAGTGAAAGAAGCTCGACTAGATGTCGCTTTTTTACAAAGAGTGAATGATAACGGTACCAATAAACTCATGCAATTAGATTTAACAAATATTATCAATAAGCCTAATTCTGAGGTAGATTTAATCTTGGAAAGAGATGATAAATTAATTGTTTACACACAAGAGCGATATGTTGATAAAACAACGATAAAAGTGAATGGGGCGGTTAGAAATCCAATAGAATATCCTTTTGACCCTGATTCTACCATGACCATTCAGCAAGCTATCTTATTAGCGGGTGGACTATCGCCAGAAGCAACAGATTTTGCCTACTTGAAACGGACAAACCCCAATAATTTAAAAGAAAAAGAATATGAACGGATAGATATTAAAGCAGCATTAGCTAATCCAGGAAACGCAAGAAATATGAGATTAAGACCACTTGATGAATTGACGGTCTTGACGGCTTCTGATTATACCGACAAATCTTCGGTTTCCATTAGAGGAGAAGTCCGTAATCCTGGCCAATTTCAATATGATGCTTCTTTAAAAGTTAGTGACGTATTAACCTTAGCGGGTGGATTTAAGTTACAAGCTGCTAAAAATAGGTTAGACGTCTTTCGATTAGAGTTTAATAATAATCAACCCATTAAAATTAATATTCTTACACTAGAATTAGATGAACAGTTTAATGTAATTGCAGGCGCACCTGCTAATTTTTCTTTGATGCCCTTTGATGAGATTGTTGTGCGAACGGTTCCTGATTTTGAACTACAAAAATTTGTGAAAATAGAGGGAGAGGTTTTATATCCTGGGGAGTATGCACTAACCACTCCAAATGAATCATTATCTAGCCTTATAAGGCGTTCTGGTGGATTAACAGTAGAAGCTTTTCCAGAAGGAGCAACCATTTATAGAGTTCATAATAATCAAGGTTTTGTCGTAACTAAACTAACCGAAGTACTTAATAATGAAAAGTCTAAATATAATTACTTTCTAAAAGTAGGAGATGTTATTACGATTCCTAAAAAGAAAGACTTCGTAACAATTAATTTAGCGAACACCAAAGCAAAAGAACTATATCCTGATAAATTTACAGAAATAGCTAAAGTTGGTGTTGCCTTTGAAGCGAGTAAGTCTGCTAAATGGTATATTAATGAATATGCTGCTGGTTTTGGGGAAAATGCCGCTAAAAAAAGTGTTACTGTTGAATATCCTAATGGTGCTATCAAGCGGACTAAAAATATAGGATTCTTTAAGATTTATCCTAAGCTTGAAAAAGGGGCGATTATTTCTATTGGCGCTAAATCAAAAAAAGAGCAAAAACAAAAGGATAAGTCAGATAGTGATATTCAAACATTAAAAATATATCCTAAACTAAAAAAAGGAACGGTTATTTCTATTGGAACAGATTTAGAGGCTAAGCCCGTCGTACCAGTAGAGCAAGAGAAAGGGAATAATAACTAATAAGGTATAGTTCTTCTAGTTTAATCGTCATTCAATAGTCTAATTTAATAACTATTTCTTGGAAAAATCAAAATCATATAACCAACCACCCATACCACCTCCGTACTACGAAGATGATGAAATCACTTTAAAAGAGTTGATTTTAAAAATTCAAGAATTTTGGTGGGAAGCATGGAATAATAAATGGAAAATAATCGGTATAGCTGCTTTGTTGGCAGGTGTATTTATTACAAGAAGCTTTTTTCAAAAGACGACTTATACTTCCTCTTTAACTTTTTTGGTAAGCGGTAGTGAAAAAAAAGGAGGGAATGATGAATTAGCTATGCTCTTAGGTTATAGTAATTTTAATTTTCAGTTAGATAAGATAGTAGAGTTAGCAAGGTCTAGAAGAGTCTTGAACGAAGTCTTATTTCGAGAAGTGATAGTGGATGATAAAACTGACTTCTTGGCAAACCATTTGATTAATGTTTATCAGTATCATCAAAAATGGGAAAAAGAAGCAGGAAATGATTTGTTTCAAGAACTGCAATTAAAGGATTTCTATTTTACCCATGATGATGTTGATGATTTTGTACCTAAAGAACATCGGGCGCTGAATATAGTCAATGAATTAGTAGCTGGTAGTAGCTTTAGAAGCGTTAAAGGATTGATGGAGGCTACTTATGATAAAAAGACTCAAATGGTTCGATTGAGTGTAGAGCCAAGGAATGAAGATTTATCTGTTCACCTCATTGACGCTATTTTTAAAGAA
>JAFMDF010000153.1 GCA_017857395.1 Bacteroidota bacterium
AAGGAAAGATAAATCTTTGAAAGGCAATATTTTACAACGCTAGAAGGGTAGCCTATACAGAATTTATTTAATTGATAATCAATAGTTTAAGTAACTGTAGAGCGTCAATAAATAATTGATTAAAATCCGTTGTTTATATAATCCGCTGTTGTTCTAAAGTGCTTTTTCAACAGCGGATTATATAAACAACGGATTTTAAAACCTTTATAAATTAATGGAGTAGAGAAAATATTTTTATTAAATAGTATCTTTCTTTATCAATTTTAAGCTGATTATCTATGCAGGGCATTAGCAAATAAATTGATAAAATCCGTTGGGAAAATACATTTTTTAAACGCCCAACGGATTTTAATTTTTATCACTTATAATCAGCAACAACTTAATACTTTCTTCCCTTGCTCCATAGCCTGCTGAACAGGTTGACAAGAATTTAAGACCTTCTTTCCTTTTTCAAAGACTTGCTGAGAGGGTTTACAAACTGTCTTCGGTACAAACATTTTAATAATTAATTGATTATCTGCTTCTTCAATAGCTTCTACAGAATAAACAGAAGTCCGCAAATCTTTATAACCGTATTCAAAGAATATTTCCGTTTCTTTTTTCATAGGCTTAACCCCGTCAACAATAGTAAAAATCTTTAAGGCTTTTTCCGCAGTCATCCGTTTTTTCAAAAGGAAATCCTTTGGACTAATCCATAATTGCACAATTGTTTGGAATTCTTCATGCGCATTACCACCACAATCTACGGACTCAAAATGTACGTTTTTGATTTCTGTGATATGGTAAACAGGAATAAATTGATTGGCTTCATATTCAAAAACCAATTCTTTTTGTGGATTGTTGGTTAGTAATTCTAAAAATGATTGTGTGGTCATGATAATAAATTTTGTTAGATAATGAAATATTTATCGTATTTTTACGATTAATTTAATTAAAAAAATAGACGATAATAGCTATTTTAGCTAACCGTCAATATTAATATTTATTACTTGATTTCCTTTTATTGTCAATAAACAAGAGTGTTGCAAATCATTATCTGCATAAAAAGCAATTTCCCATTCAAATAATTCATCTTCCATTTTTGGTAATGACAAAAATTCTAAAATAAACTCATTCTTAAAGTTTTGAATATGGAAATTTGCTATCCATTCCTTAATTTTCTTTTCTAAAATTGGTTTAATTTTAAGTATAAATTGGTCATAATTTTTGTCTAAACTAGAAACAAAGTTTTTTTGTTTTTCACTAACATGCCCATCGACTTTTTCAATATGTAAAACAATTTCTTTTCCTGTTGCTAAAAATAGCTTTTGGCATTCAAAAGCAGCCCCCATATCTATCATTTCTCCAAAGACATCATCTTGGATAATTATCAATTCGCCAAAAAGAAAATCACTTATTTTCTTCCAAAAACCCATACTAAATTTTTTATTTCTTCTCCAATTGTTTCTTTAGTCGCTGTGCATCAATATTTCCTTTATCCAACGCCAATGCTTTTTCGACATATATCTTCGCTTTTTCGGTTAGCCCCTGTTTAAGATAAATATCCGCATAAACCACATAAGGTTTAGGTACATTTTTCCCTTCAAAATGCTGTTCCAATTGCTTTGCTTTTTCTAACGCTGAATCAAATTTTCCTAGGGATGCTTCCATCATAGCCACATAGCCTAATAAAAAAGGATTTTGTTGTTCTTTAACCGTTGCTAAAATAGCCAAAGAATCTAAAGCAACTGCTGGCCCATGATTATAATTGAGCATTTCAATATATTCTGCTTTATAATAAATCTCTGTTGGATATTGCTGGACAATCTGCTGAAAATTCTTTTCTCCAAGTTTCAAGGCATACACCAATTGGTCTTTAGTTTTTGAAGGGTCTTTCTGACGTAGTATCATCAATTTCAACAAACTATGAAAGACCTCTAGTAATTGATATTCGGCTCCTTCCAAACTTGACTTCTCGCTTTCAATTAAGTTATAAATGACTTCTTGTTCGGCTAAATCACTCGATATTCTACCATATAAACATTGACCAATTAAAAAATTCGGGTCTTTTTCTACACATTTTTGAAAGGCAATAGCAGAGTTCGTATAATGCCCTAAATCCATTACATTTTCCCATCCTTGATAGTAGTAATAACGGGCAGAGTCTACCGTCGTACTTAATGGTAACTGTTGGGCAGTCGCCTTATTGCCACAGCAAAAAAAGAATAGCAACAGATAACAGATTGGAAAATTTTTCATTAACAACAGTTTTTAAAATTTCCAAAGAACTGACTTAACATCCCTTTCATTTCCGCCCAAACTTTCGGATTAATACAATAACAAGTTTTAGCACCTTCCACATCTCCATGAATAATTCCTGCTTGTTTTAATGCCTTTAAATGTTGAGAAATCGTTGATTGTGCCAAAGGTATTTTTTCTACAATATCTCCACAAACACAAGAATTAATGTTTACCAAATGCATTAAAATAGCAATTCTTGCAGGATGCCCCAACGCTTTTGTCAAAGCGGCCATCCTTTTCTGTTCGGCTGTAAATAATTCTGTTTTGGTAGTACCCATGTAGTTGTATATTGTTTTATTATCGCAAAATTACGATTAATATTTTTAAATAGCAAATTTTATATTTTTTGTAACTTGGCGTTCCTTAGTCTTAACTTATAAAATATGACTTATACTCAAGTTCCTCCAATCTCCTTACTAGCTGATTTTATTAGGTGTTATTGGTGGTTAGATAATGCTGATAATCAACGGCTAAATTATACCATTTTGCCAGATGGTTGTTTTGATATGATTTTGTACTTCCAAAATTATCAGTTACAACGCATCGTGCTAACTGGACTATATTCCAATGAATTGGAGGTGCAAATTGCTCCAAACACCCAACTTTTAGGTATTCAATTCCGATTATTATCAGTTGATTATCTGGTAAAACAACACATTGCAGCTATTATTAATAGCGAACAAATAATGGAGTTAGCTTATTGGAATTTAAATCGTATCACCTTTAATAATCAAAAAGAAACGGTTGACTTCCTCAATAATAAATGCTTAGTTATAATAAATGCGCAAAGGAAAATAGACGAACGAAAACAACAATTATTTAAGCTGTTATACCAAACAAAAGGAAGCGAATCAATAACTTATTATTCCGAACAAGTTTTCTGGTCAAGCCGACAATTGAATCGATATTTCAAAAAGAGATTTGGTTTGTCTTTAAAATCTTATTGCAATATTTTAAAATGTGCGGCATCTTTCAAGCATATCAAAAAAGGACAACTATACTCTGAACGGTCAAGTATTTTGATTTTAAATCCAAGATTTATGCTTGCAAAACGTTAGTTTTAACATTGATAATCAAATAGTTATATTTTTGTTAAGATTTTCTTAACAATTCACAAAACTTGACCGTTTCTAGTATAGCACCCAAACATAATTATTTTGACCAACCTCATTTTGTAAAAGATATAAAAAAGTATACTGGAAACCGACCAAAAGATTTATATAAAAATGAAAACGACCGATTTTTACAATTATCCATTATGAAAAAGAAATAGCTTGTATTTTTTTATTATAAAAATTATTACATGGATAAGGATGTTTTTTTATGGCAGCAAAAAGGAAAATATTTAGCCGTTTTTGGACATGATATTTTTTATATTCAAGAAGGAAAAGGACCAAATTTATTGATTCTTCACGGATACCCTTACAACACTTTTGAATGGAAATCAGTATGGAACAAATTAACTCAAAATTATAATGTTCTAACTTTTGATTATTTAGGAATGGGGTTTTCAGATAAGCCCAAAAATCATGTTTATAGTTTTAAAGAACATGCTGAAATAGTCAATTACCTGTTGAATTATTTCAATATTAAAACCACCCATATTCTATCCCATGATTTGGGCGTCAGTATTGCCCAAGAGTTATTGGCTAGAGATAAAGAAGGAACAAATACCTTTAAAATGCAGTCTTTAGTTTATATGAATGGTGGTTTATTTATGGATACTTATCAGCCGAGATTTATCCAACGATTATTATCACAGTCTCCCGCACCTATCGGAAAATTACTTAGTAAGTTACTTTCTAAAAAGAAATTAGACCAAGCGATTAAAAGTGTTTTTGGTCCAACAACACAGCCTTCTGAGCTTTTGTTAAATCAATTTTGGGATATTTTGAATCATAAAGATGGAAAAGCGATTGCCTACCTAATTGGTCGTTTAGTATTTGACAAAGTTAATCATCAAGAAAGATGGATCACTGCCATGCAAACTACGGAGGTGCCTATGTGCTTTATCAATGGCCCTTTTGACCCCAATTCAGGAATCCACATGGCGAATCGGTATAAAGAATTAATTCCTAATCCGAATGTTAAATTGCTAAATAAAGAAATTGGGCATTGGCCACAATTGGAAGACCCTGAGGGCGTTTTAACCGCCTATTTTCAATTTAGAACCGAAATTAATACGGAAGTGTATCAACAGAATTCGTAATTGAGTTGCGGGTTACGGGTTGCGAGTTGAATATTTCAACCTGCAACCCGTAACCCGCAACTCGCAACATAAAAAACATGATAGACAAAAAATGGATAGGTCATTCCTTTCCACCATTAACAACTAAGGTAGAAGCAGGACAATTAGGCTTTTTTGCCAAAGCAGTTAGCGAAAACAACCGAGTTTATACAGATGAGTCAGTTGCCAAAAAGAGCGGTTATCCTGCTTTACCAGCTCCACCCACTTTTGGTTTCTCCCTCAACTTAGCATCGCCTAATTCATTTGGGTATATGAAAGAAATGGGTATTCCTTTAGGACGAGTCCTACATGGCGAACAAAAATTTCAATATTTCAAACCAATAGTTGCTGGTGACGAAATTACTTTACAGCGAACGATTGTGGATATTTTAGTTAAAAAAGGTGGAAAGATGGAATTGATTAGTGAAGAGGTAACTTTAATGAATCAAAATGAAGCGTTGGTTGGAAAGATGTTGGTGACAACAGTTGTAATGAACTAAAAATCGAGAAGTCAGCACCTCTGACCTCTTTTAAAAATAACAAGATGACTTTACCAGAATATAATAATTTAAACATAGGAGATACCGTTCCTTCCTTAGTCAAAAGCCCCATTAATCGAACGACCCTCGCCTTATTCGCAGGTGCATCGAATGACCACAACCCCATACATATTGACATTGATTTTGCCAAAAAATCTGGCTTTGAGGATGTCTTTGCACATGGCATGCTCGTAATGGCTTATTTAGGACAAGTAATAACCAATTGGGTCCCTCAAACAGCTATCCGAGAATTTTCTACTCGCTTTAAATCGATTACCAATTTGGGAGATGAACTATCTTGCAATGGAGTTATCAAGGAGAAAATGGTGCTCAATGGCGAAAACTGTGTAAAATTAGCCTTGTCGGTCGTCAATCAAGCAGGCGAAGAAAAGTTAGCAGGTTCAGCGATTATTGCGCTATAAGCAATTGAAAGTTAAACACGGATGCAAAGTAACGCTGGAAAAATTATGGAAGACTATGAAGCTAATTTAGTGCTTTTAGATAAAAACCCGAAACTCAACATATCGATTCAAATTATCTGCAATATCCAACATCAAAGCAGTACTTTTTTTAATTTGTCCTAGCATGATACTCCCTTCAATGGTAGCAATAATAAAAAGTGCTTCTTTTGTTGGGTTAATAGTTGGATGAAAATCGCCTGCTGCTACCTCTCCTTTAAGGATAATTTCTATGCCTGCTTTCCATTCAATGCTTCCTTTACCAATAAGCGATGGGTCTTTTAAAAGTTTTCCCTAACTTTGAGCATAAAGCGTCTGTTACCATTCGACTAAAATACTTACATGCACTATTTTATCTTGCTTATTTTGTCGCTTAATGTGCTATGGTTTAGCATGGGCTTCCGTTTTTTCTGCTTTAAATCGGAATCAACGACTAAAATGCTCTTATCCAAAGAACATCGAATTGAACCTTTTTACTCCATTATAACCCATGCGGTAAAATTTATTGGTGCTTTTAATTTGGCTTTTGCTATGCTGTCTGTTATTTGCCTTGTTAAATATCATTATCCTATATTGGATAGTGATTGGAATATAGCCTTGTTTTTTGTGTTCTTTATGGCTCATTTTGGTCAATTTTGGGTAAACCTTCCAATTGCCTTAAAGGAAAAAAGAAAGATGCAACCGCTATGGCCGGTATTAAAAGGAAGGATGTATTTTATCTTTAAAACAGACTTGGTTTTAGCAGTCTGTAATCTAATTATTAGTGTTTATTTATTCGGGATTAAATGAAAGATTTCAAAAACAAAGTTGTCGTTATTACAGGTGGTGCAACGGGCATCGGTTTCGGGCTTGCCAAACGTTTCGGGAAAGAAGGAGCAATCATCAGAATTGCAGGATTGAGAGAAAACCGCCTGCAAGAAGCAGTTGATATTTTAACAGCAACAGGTGTAACTGCTTCTTATCAAATCTGTGATGTTACCAAAGAAGTAGATTTAATAGCTTTAGAACAATCGACCAGAACGCTTTATGGAAGTGTAGATGTGTTGGTGAATAATGCAGGTATTAGCGGCGTTCGAAAATCCATTTTTGATATTAGTCAAGCCGAAATAATGGATTTATTAAACGTGAATTACTTTGGTGTTTGGAATGGTATTCGAATCTTTGGTAAACAAATGATAGCAGCAGGAACATCTTGTGCCATTTATAATGTCGGCTCAGAAAATAGTTTTTTTAATGCAGTGGTTAATGCACACTATATTTCTGGCAAATGTGCCATCTTGGGATTGACTAAATCCTTAAGAGATGAAGCGCCTAATTTCATGGAGATAGGTCTCATTATTCCAGGATTTGTATTTACCGAAATAGGCCCTGAAAAATTTATGAAAGAAGGCATGTCTCCAGATGAATTTGCGGATAGGTTATTACCTCAAATGAAAGCAGGACAATTTTACTTAGTGGGACATTCCTATAATATGGTACGCATTACGGAGGAATATGAAGAAGTCAAAGCCGCTTTTGATAAATATGCTCCAAGATATGAAGGCGACGAGAAGTATGACGTTAAGATTTTGGGCGAACGACGTAGAAAACGATGAAATATGAATGATAAACGACGAATTCACAAGCTCTGACTTCTGACAGAAAATTTTAATTTTCGGTCTGACAATCAATGAAATTGATGGTCTGACTTCTCAATACCTCTAATCTTAAAAAAATGCCTACAACTACCCACAAATCTGCCTGTATAATCAATTCCCTAAATTTATTTCCGAGGAAAATAAACATCTTTTCCCTGAAGATATTCGCGATGCTTTTAATTTAGTGCAATCAAAAAAGATTGTTTTCCCGAAGCGTTATTTGCGAGCGCAAAAACGACTATTAAAAAAGGAAATGAGCCTACTATTAGAAAAGCAACCCAAGCTTTCTTTAAAAAAGGTTTTAATTAAATTAATTCAACCGCTTCCATATTTTATTCCTGCAGATATCTTAAGCGAACTTTGTGCTTTTGTTATTGCTAATTGGAAAGAATTGAACGTAAAAGCTCTTAGTTGAGTGCCTCTAGTAACTCTTCTAAAGAATGTTTCCAAATCGTATCTTTAACCATGAATTGAATTTCCCGATAAGTAATTGGGATGATTTGTTGTTCGGTTACGATGATATCAAGGCTTACATTTTTCCTTATTTCTATAGTAGATAGGGTGAAAGTACTATTTTTAGAATTATTTTTTTCTTCGATAGGGTGACTCATTTTTTTATATTGTTCGCAACATACGTCTTCATCGTAGACAACCGAAAAAGTCGCTCTAAAACGATAAAGTGGTTTAATTCATCTTTTTCTCTTACTGGAATTTGTGTTTGTTTAGATTTTTCAACCAATGCATTAAACCTAGTTTGCATTTCAGCAGATATTTGAATGGACAATATTTTCTCAGATTCTAACTGGGCAATTAAGTCTGCAACTTGGTCGTATACCTTATAAATGACTGTCATGCTATACTCGTTTTATTCAAAAATAAGCAATTAAAGGCACATTTTCAAAGCCCTGTTAAATCACAATTTACCTAAAGGAATTTCCATAAATGAAAAAAGCAACCATCCAAAAATACGGCGACCTAGACGTCATCAAATTAATAGAAACAGAAACACCAACTTTAACAAAAAAACAAGTCCTGGTTAAAGTCAAAGCGGCTGCCTTAAACCCCAAGGATATATTGGTCAGAAAAGGAAAATTTAAGCAACTAACTGGTCGTAAATTTCCTCAAGGAATAGGCTATGATTTTGCTGGAATTATTGAAGATGGAAATGGTCATTCTTTTAAAAAGGGAGATAAAGTGTTTGGAATGGTGAATGGGATGCAAGGGCGATGTTGTGCCCAATTTGTGAATGTTGATGTAAATGAGTTGTACAAAATGCCTGACAATCTTTCCTTTGAAGCAGCCGCAGGTATTCCATTAGCAGGACAAACCGCCTTGCAAGCCATCCGAGATAAAGGGCAATTAAGCAAAGGACAGAAAATTTGTATCAATGGCGCATCTGGTGGCGTAGGCACATTGGCGATACAAGTGGCAAAGGAATTGGGAGGAATCATAACGACTATTTCAAGCGATAAAAACTTAGCATTTTGTAAATCGTTTGGTGCAGCCGAGACGCTTTCTTATAATCAAATTAATATTTTAGACTCGAAAAATAAATTTGATATTTTCTTTGATGTTTTTGGCAATTATAATTATCAAAAAGTCGCTAAAATTTTAACGCCGAAAGGAAAATACATCACGACGGTACCGAAAGCAGCCATAGTTAAAGAGCAATTTTTTAATCTTTTTAGGAAAAAGAAAGCGAGCATGGTGGTCGTAAAATCTAATAAGGCAGACCTTAAATGGTTTTATGATAAAATTGTAGCTAATAAAATTCAAGCTGTGGTAGATGGAGTCTTTCCATTAGAAGATATTCAAAAAGCACAAAAATATATTGAATCTAAAAGAGCAAAAGGGAAAGTTATTTTGATAACTTAGTAGCGGATGATTGGTATGACAACTTATATTTAATATACCACGGATGAATAAAGTACTACGGATATTAGATAAACAAGGTATTACTTAGCACATAGAAATGCATTTAAATTTTATAAAATAGTTTATGACCAAACAAATATTAGCACAACTTAATAGTCGAAAACCAGGATTTCTAAAAGATTTTGGTTGCGTGATTACCAATATAGACCAAGAAAAAGGTATCTGCGAAATGGATTTTGATGTACCCCTACATTTCTGCTAAATACCCGATTGATATATGGCGGTTCACAGACTTTTGTAAGTCCACACGCCCGTAGTGAAATCTCGCTTAACTTATTAAAGGATATTGGGATTACGGCGAAACAAATCACCGAATATATTACTTTGATTTTTGAGAAGGGCTTGTTGGCAGTTGATTTAAAGAGAGTAAGAAAAACATAATCAAAAAACATTAACAAACATACATATATTCCACCATCGTTTTTTATAAATATAGAAAAAGACTAATTTTGTAGTCTATTACAAAAAAGATAGGGAAAAGGGGTGAAAAGTCATTTTTTCTTAAACTATTAGCCCTATCGAAACCTTTTTAGAGGGTATTTAGTAACTATTTCTATATCTTTTATATGAAATCAACTATTTTAAATAAAAATAATAAAGGCGGTTGTTGTTGCTTTATCTTGTAAAGAAAGGTAATTGTCAATGGTTTGTAATAAAATATAAATCAGTAATAGCCTTTACAACAACAGGAAGGCTTTTTTTGTAAAAGAAAATAATAAAATTCAACATAAATAAATGAGTACAATAGCTCAAACAACAGAAGAAGTAACCATCAAATTTGCAGGAGATTCTGGAGACGGCATGCAATTGACAGGTACTTTATTT
The DNA here is from genome assembly GCA_017857395.1 of Bacteroidota bacterium. Classification (GTDB taxonomy): domain Bacteria; phylum Bacteroidota; class Bacteroidia; order Chitinophagales; family Saprospiraceae; genus JAFMDF01. Next base: position 9,902 of record JAFMDF010000153.1, read on the forward strand.
ACCAATGATACCGCCTTGACGGGTAGTGATTTGGCGACCTTCCCCGATTTTCCTGCGGAGATTCGAGCGCCTCAAGGAACGCTAGCAGGTGTTTCTGGTTTCCAATTGCATTTTGGTAGTAAAAAGATTTTTACACCAGGAGATGAAGTGGATGTATTGGTAGCGATGAACGCAGCGGCTTTAAAAGCAAATTTAGGGAGCATCAAACGTGCAGGAACGATTATCGCAAGTACGGATGGATTCGATAAAAAGAATTTGCGTTTGGCAAAATATGCCGACGGCGCAAAACCAACGGAGGATGCCAAAGACCAAGGTTTTACGGTCTATGAAATGCCCGTTACCAAATTGACGAGGACTTGTTTGAAGGAATCGCCTTTGGGGATGAAAGAAAAAGACCGATGTAAAAATATGTTTGTCTTAGGCTTTTTATACTGGCGGTATAATCGAGATTTACAATCAACGATTGATTATTTAAATAGAAAATTTAAAAAGAAACCTGATGTTTTAGAAGCCAATATGAAAACCTTAAAAGCGGGGTATCATTACGGCGAAACAACAGAGACTTTTACGACAACTTATAATATCGAGCCCGCCCCAATGGAAAAAGGGACTTACCGAAGTGTCATGGGAAATCAGGCATTGGTGATGGGTTTGGTGACCGCTTCTAAGAAATCAAAGTTGCCTTTATTTTATGGCTCCTACCCTATTACGCCTGCTTCCGATATTTTACATGGCTTAGCAAGTTATAAGCATTTTGGAATAAAAACTTTCCAAGCAGAGGATGAAATTGCGGCAGTTTGTGCCACGGTCGGTGCTGCTTATGGCGGTAATTTAGCGATAACGGGTACATCTGGTCCCGGTGTTGCTTTAAAAGGAGAAGGAATTGGTTTAGGCTTGATGTTAGAATTGCCGATGGTCATTGTGAATGTGCAAAGAGGTGGTCCTTCTACTGGATTGCCTACTAAAACGGAGCAATCAGATTTATTACAAGCTTTTTATGGTAGAAATGGGGATAGTCCACTACCTATTATAGCGACCAAATCACCATCGGACTGTTTTGATGCAGCATACGAAGCTTGTCGAATGACCTTGCAGCACATGACGCCAGTTATATTATTAAGTGACGGGTATATTGCCAATGGTGCGGAGCCTTGGAAATTTCCAAAAGCAGCAGATATTCCAGCCATCGAAGTCAATTTTGTGCCACCGACAGATGATGATGAAGCGAAATTTATGCCTTATGAAAGAGATGAAAAACATGTTCGAGGTTGGGCAATTCCAGGGACTAAAGGTTTAGCGCATCGAGTAGGTGGTTTGGAAAAAGAAGCGAATACAGGAAATGTTTCTTACGACCCTGCAAACCACGAATACATGACGAAGATTCGACAAGCAAAGGTTGATGAAATTGCCAATCACATTCCAGAACAGGCAATTGATAATGGTCCAACTAGAGGGAATGTCTTAGTTTTAGGATGGGGGTCTACTTACGGTGTGATTCAATCCGTCGTCGATGCATTATTGATGGAAGGGCATAGTATCGCCCATGCCCATTTGCGCTATTTGAACCCATTTCCAAGAAATTTAGGCAAATTATTGCGTAGTTTTGATAAGGTCATTTTACCAGAAATTAATAATGGACAATTGGCTAAAATCATTCGAGATAAATACGAAATTCCTGTTTTACAATATAATAAAATTCAAGGTGTGCCGATTTCTAAGGCAGAATTGAAGCATTTTGTGGGAAGCGTTTGTGAAACTTATTAAAAATTCGAGTTGCGGGTTGCGAGTTGCGGGTTCTTCTAGTAGGACAACCCGCAACTCGCAACCCGCAACCCGCAACAATTATATAAATGTCTACTTTACCAGCTGACAACCTAGTAAAAAAATTAAAAGCCAAAGATTTTGCAACCGACCAAGATGTAAGATGGTGTCCTGGCTGTGGAGATTACTCCATCTTGAAGCAAGTGCAATCGGTTTTAGCAGAATTGGAACTCAATAAAGATGATACCGTTTTTATTTCTGGAATCGGCTGTTCCTCTCGTTTTCCTTATTATATGGAAACTTATGGGATGCACTCCATTCACGGTCGTGCCCCTGCGGTAGTTGCAGGTTTAAAATTGGCGAATCCTGAATTGGATGTTTGGATGATAACGGGAGATGGAGATGGTTTTTCTATTGGTGGCAACCACATGATTCACGCCTTGCGTCGAAATCTAGATATCAATATGTTATTATTCAATAACGAGATTTATGGATTGACCAAAGGGCAATATTCACCGACTTCAGAAGTAGGAAAAAAGACCAAATCTAGTCCTTTAGGTTCTTTAGACCATCCAATTAACCCTTTGGCTTTGGCAATGGGGGCAGATGCAACTTTTGTGGCTCGTTCTATGGATAGAGACCCAAAGCATTTGAAGGAGATGTTGAAGCGGAGTTATTTCCATAAAGGAACGGCGCTTTTAGAAATCTATCAGAATTGTAATATTTTCAACGATGGTGCTTTCTTCATTTTTACAGAAAAGAAAAACAGGCCTGATACGACGATTTACTTAGAACATGAGCAACCATTAATTTTTGGTGGTGGCACAAAAGGGATTCGTTTGGATGGATTTAAGCCGCAGATTGTGGATTTAAACGAGGGTAAATATACCGTAGCTGATTTGTGGATTCACGATGAGCAGGATCAAATGAAAGGGCAAATGTTAACCCGTTTCTTTGATGACCCTCGGACAAATCCAGCAGCTTTACCAAGACCTTTTGGCGTCATTTATTCTACCGAGAGACCGACTTATGATGATATGTTATTTGCTCAATTAGACGAAGCAGTTAATCAGTTCGGTGACGGGGATTTAGATGCGATGATTGCTGGTGGGACGACTTGGGAGATAAAGTAATTCTGGGAAATCGTTGTTTAGATGAAACAAATTTTAAAATTAATAATTTTAAAAACACTTTGTTTTATTTTTGGAGTATTAATTACAATGTTATACCTTTGGTTTTATAATTAAACAAACAATTATTATAACTTGTAATGGAAATTAACAGCACACTTTCATTGTTCGATATAGAGCAGGGAGGAGGTCTAATATTTATTGACCAACTCGATAAGGCTGTTAATGATTCTGAAGTTTTAGCGTTAGTAGAAGCTAAAAAATACAAAGCTGACGCAGTTTATTTTAGAAGATTTCAACATCATTCCTACTCTGCACCTCAAATATATATTTATCAAAGAGATTTTTCGGATGAAGAATTAATTGATGTGCATACTAAACTATGGAGTAGTGGCATTGTCCCCTTGTTCTATATTGTAACGGATACTCAAGTTAAAATATTCAACTGTACTAAAAGTATTAAAAAATATAAAAGAAGTTTAGTCTCTAAACCATTGAAGGTTTTCTCATTAATTGGAGACATTCAAGAAAAGTTGGAATATGAAAAATATTCTACAAAACTTTTTGATAATGGTACTTTCTGGGAGATTAATGATAAAATAATTGATGCTAAAGAAGGGCCATATAGTAAATTATTAAATGGTTTATTGAATGCTAAAAAAGATTTAGAAACAAAACAATTGCCCATTCAATCAACAACGATTAATAAATTGTTGATTATAGGGATTTTGGTTCGCTATCTTGAAGAAAAAGAAGATGGCAATGGCGTTAAGCTGCTACAAATAAGTAGAGATTTATATCGTAAGTTTCCTGATTGTGAGCAGTTTACAGATATTCTTAGGACTGGAGCTTTATTATTATTTTTAGATGAGCTTGATGATAAATTTAATGGAAAAATCTTTGATTTAAGTGAGGAAGAAAAAGCAGAACTTGAAAATGCTAATTTAGCTTATATAGCTGCGATATTTGATGGAAATATAGATGGAAAACAGTATGTCCTTTGGGAATTATATGCGTTCAATTATCTTCCAATAGAATTGATAAGTGGTATATATGAGGCCTTTCTCAAAAAAAAGAAAGGAGTAGTATATACACCTCCTTATTTAGTTAATGCTTTGATTGATGAGTGTATGCCACTTTATAAGGCAGAAGAATATTTTGAGAATGAAGAATTTAAGATTTTAGACCCTGCTTGTGGTTCGGGTATCTTTTTAGTAGCTGCTTTAAAGCGAATGATTCAATGGAAGGCAATTCTAAATTATAAAGAAAAAGGAATTGTTATTTATCCAGATATACAAACAATTCAACGTATTACTCGAAATAATATTTTTGGGATAGACATTGAAGAAGGAGCAACTCTAATAAGTATTTTCAGTTTATGTATTGCTTTATGTGATAAACTATCTCCTATGGAGATTTGGGATAATTTGAGATTTGATGAAAATTTAGCAAAAAACAATATCCGTACTAATGATTTCTTTATTATTTATAATGAAATTAAAGAGAAAAAATACGATTTGGTAATTGGTAATCCCCCCTTTAATCCTCCTGATGGATTTAATAACAAATCTTATTTAAAACATATTAAAAGTGAGCATAAAATTGAACCAAGCCATCCTTTAAATGATGATAATATTGGACTTTTCTTTTTAGATAAAACAATAAATTTAAGAAAAAAAGGGGGAAAACTATGTTTTATTCTTCCTGCAAGTGCTTGGTTATACAATAATAATTCAATAGGCTATCGAAGCTATTTTATGGAACAATTTAGGGTAAGTAAAATCATTGATTTTACTCATCTAAGCGATAGATTATTTCATGGAAGAGCTAGTGTGGCAGTATGTGCTACTTTAGTTACGGATATGCCCAAAGAAATGCCTAATGAATTATTACATATAGTAGTGAAGAGAAGCAAGGTAGCTGAAGAACGATTTTCCTTTGAAATAGACCATTACGATTTTCATAAGATTAATTATCAAAAAGTTATTAATAACCCACTTGTTTGGAAAGCAAATCTACTGGGAGGAAAACGTCTACTTAGACTACTTGAGTATTTAGGTAACCTAAGGAGTTTAGAAGACTATTTGGAAGATAAGAAAGAAAATAATGACTGGGACTATGGGGAGGGTTATATTATTGGGCATAAAGGTAATTTAACCACAACAGAAATAACAGCAAATGGAAGGACTAGAAGATTTTACGATAATATAGATTGGATAACCAATAAGCCTACAATTGATACTAATTCTTTTAAAGAGACTGGCGAATTTGAAACTTATACCGAAATAGAAACTTTATTTGAGTGGCCAAGGAAAAGAAAGAAAGCTATTTTTCAAAACCCTCATATTTTAATAAAAGCAAACTTAGGGAAAAAACAAATCCCCATGATTTTTTCTGATAAATACCTATGTTTTAAGGATAAAATCATTGGGATTCATGCACCAAGTTCAGATAGAGAAAATCTCAAAAAAGTTTTTGAAGGTTTACGGAATAATATGGATTTGTATAGATTTAATTCTATCTGTCGAAGTGGACAAGCAGGAATTAGTATGTCAAGTCAAGTTTTGTTAAAAAAGGATATAATGTCATTTCCCTTTTCTGAAAATAAAGAAGATTTGGAGTTAGGTTTTAGCGAAAATATTATTAAAGATGATGTATTAAATTATTATATTAATTCTAACCAAGTTAGTGGCAATTCTCCTTTAAACCATGATGTTAAAGAACAAAATTTAGAAGAATTTGGAAAAGTTTTTTGCGATATACTAAATCCTATTTATGCTCAAAAGGGCTCAAAGTGGTTTGTCCAAGGATATCAAATAGAAAAAACTGGTATTGTTTATATTTTTTGTTATGGAAAACCTAAAAAGAATATTTTGCCATCTATTTTTGAAGGAGGGCTAGATGATATAGAAAGGCTGCTACATAATAAAACCCAACGCAATGTACGTATAAATAGAGTTTTGAGAGAATACTTACACATAGACGGCTATGATGTACTAATCTTCATTAAACCGAAAAACTTACGATATTGGCTTAAATCAATAGCCTTAAGAGATGCAGATGAAACTTTTGCTGACCTAAAAAGAAACGGATTCTAAACATGAACGAATTACCATACCCAAATGACATTCCTTTTGAAAATATACCAGAAGATACTTCTTCTTTAGGGCAAGTTAATAAATTAATAGATTTCCTAGTTAAGTACTTACCAAGTTTCTCAAAAGAAAGAAATCCTTATAGTAGCCAAAACGAAAATGATTTAACGGAAGAGTTATATAAGCATTTGACTAGAAAAAGGAAGATTAATTCCGAAAAAATAGAATACCCATTTGAATTTCAACCAGAGAAAGGGCAAAAGAAAAAGAATCAAAAAGGACACTCAAGACGAACGGATATTGCTGTTAGAATAAATACCATTGATTTTGATATGGAAGTGATTTATTGCATTGAAGCAAAGAAACTTCCAACTGATAAAATTGGAGGAAAAAGGGAAAAAGAGTATTTATTTGGCAGAGTGGTAAAAGGAAAATATTCAGAGAAAGGCGGTGTAGAGCGTTTTAAAAATGAAATTCATGGTTTAGATGATAAGGGAAACCTATTAGACAGAAACGGAATTGTTGCATACGTTACTGAGTCGAGTTTCGATTTTTGGCTTAATCAAATTAATAAATGGATTGAAGAAAGTGACTGGGAGAATGAAGAATTTTTGAAAAAAAACGAGTTTGGGTTAATAGGGAAATTAAGTTCTAAACACTCTAGAGTCACGAGTGGTCAAGTAGATATTAATCATTTTTGGATAAATATAGAGGGATAAATTAGTGGGTATTAGGATGGAATTTATGATTACGCAATGTTTCAATACACACCATAAAACGCCTTGTTCGCATCTTTGCAGAACAAGGCGTTTTCTATTTTAGGGCAATATTCCTCTTGAAATACTTAACTTTACGTAATAAATCATCCAACTATGACAATTGATAATAAACTAAGTATTTTCGTTTATTTGTGTGGGCTATTTATCTTATCTAGTTGTGGTTATAAAACGTATCCTGGAAATGAGAGAGGGCAAGGAAATAATTTTGATCAAACCTTATATGAAGCTACGCCCGTTTTAAAACAGTCTTTATTTAACGCCAAAGATAGAACGATTTCAGAAATAGGCATTCAACAAATACTGGATAGTAAAATTGTATTACCCGATACCATTCGGATTGCGTTATTGAATTATTCGGCCAATTCCATTCGTCGTTATTATGATGCCTATTGGAATAATGAAGCTTACCTAAAACTACAACAAGCCTATATTGAGACTTTAAAAACAGAACTGAGTAAGGTAGCTACCGTAAAGAAAATAATATTAATGCCGACGATTATTATTGGAGATAATCCAACTATTTTTACCTTGCGGGAATCCGCAGTTAGATTACAGGCTGATTTATTATTTATTTTTTCAATCAATTCCGATATTTACCAAAAATATAAAGTCTTTAAAAAGGATGACATCAAAGCTTATGCCACTTGCGAGTCCTTATTAATGGATATTCGGACAGGGATTATTCCACATTCCGAAGTTGTTACCAAGGATTTTTTGACCCAAAAAATAGATAAAGATTTAAGTAATAATGATTTAAGAAAGCGAGCAGAACAGGCAGCTATTCTATTGACCTTAGAAGAAATTGGTGGAAAATTGAGGAAGTTTTTAAAAAAATAAATTACAAATTTTTATATAAAATACTTGAGCGATGAATACGAAACTACGATTATCCAAATTATCTCTTTTTATGTTATTTCTTGTGTTGGCCTGTACGCCTAAAATAGTCGAAGAGGTTGCCGAAGTAGCACCTCCGCCTCCGCCTGTACGAGAAGATTTAAGTCCATGTGGGAAATTTTTTGAATCAGGCAATCCTGATGAAGCAGAGACGGCACATGTACTATACCGTGATTTGGTTAAATTAAAGAATTTTGAAGAAGCCATGCCACTTTGGGAAAAGGCAATGAAAATGGCACCAGCAGCAGATGGATTAAGAGATTATCATTTTATGGACGGCGTAAAATTGTATAAGTGGATGTACGGCAAAGAAACAGACCTAGATAAAAAGTCCGCTTACATTGATAAAATATTTGACCTCTATGATGAAGCCTCGAAATGCTATCCTAAAAAAGCAGCACAGTATAAAGGATTAAAAGGCTTTAATCTGTATTTTAATTATCCGCATAAATCAACTACTCCCGATACGTATCAAATTTTCAAAGAGGTTGCAGATACCGAAGGGACCGATATGCCTTATTTTATTATCAATCCTTTTACAGCAACTTTAGTAGAGTTGACGCTTGAAGAAAAAATCACACATGAAGAGGCTTTTAAATATCAAAATTTAATTAAAGAAACAATCGCTAAAGGTGTAGCAGATTGTAAAGGAAAAGCCTGTGAATCTTGGAAAATTATCGAGAGTTATGCCCCAGTTCGCTTAGAGGATTTGGAGACGATTAAAGGGTTTTATGATTGTGCCTATTATAAAGAAAAATACTATGCAGAATTTAAAGCAAATCCAACGGATTGCGATATTTTGACTACCGTTTATAGTCGTTTGAAGTGGGGTGGTTGCGCAGTCGAAGATACCGCTTTAGTTGTTTTGAATGCTGCTTACGACGAAAATTGTAGAACGGTTAGTACTGTTGCGACTTCTCCTGCTACATTGGGGACGAATGCCTTAAGAAATGGAGAATATAAAAAGGCGATTGCGCATTATGAAGAATTGATAGCAAACGAAACAGATGTGGAGAAAAAAGCAACCTATACGCTACGAATTGCGAAGGTTTATTATGTGCATCTAAGAAAATTTGCTAAAGCTAGAGAATATGCTTTAAAAGCTGCCAAACTTAAACCCAATTGGGGAGAACCTTACCTAATCATCGGTCGTTTATACGCTTCTAGTGGCCCGCTTTGTGGCCCAGGTACAGGTTTTGATAGCCAAATAGTTGTTTGGGTCGCTTTAGATATGTGGAATAAAGCTAAAAGTTTAGATCCTGCGGCAGCCCCAGAAGCCAATAAATTTATTCGTCGCTATGCCCAATACATGCCTAATAAGGAAGATATTTTTATTCGTGGTTTGAAAGAAGGTGGGACTTTTAAAGTGCCTTGTTGGATACAGCGGAATACGGTTATTCGAGCGGCGAAATAATGCTTCGCCACGTATCGGACATTTCTAAAAATGTCTGATACGTTTTCAATTATTTAAAACGAAGCTAGTGAAATATTACCTACTTTTTTTATTAACGATTCTCCTTTATGCTTGCGGTAACGCTCCTCCAAAAAACGCACCCAAAGACACCATAGAAATCAAAAAATCTGAAAACGAAGATGATTTACTCTTTTCTATGGCAGGAGAATTAATCGCCAATCCTCGAACACAAGCTGAAAAAGATAAAAACACCATCATCAATTATATGATGGATGAAGGCATCGAATTACAATCGACTGAATCGGGTTTGTATTATCAGATGATTGAAACAGGAATGGGCGAAAATGCAGACTGGGGCGATTGGGTAAAAGTGAATTATAAAGGCTATACTTTAGATGGAAAAGTATTTGATTCTTCTTATAAAAGAGGGAAGTCCATTGAATTTTATATAGGAAATATGATTGCTGGATGGAATGAAGGCTTACAATTAATGAAACCTGGTGGAAAGGCGTTTTTTATTGTGCCTTCTGGATTGGCTTATAAAGAGAAAGGATTATCAACTATCATACCGCCGAATACGACTTTGGCTTTTGAGGTAGAATTGTTGGCAGCAGGAAAAAAATAACTTGGAAATTCTTTTCTGAGTGAAGGTTAATTCTGCATTAAGACTCTAAAGTTGAATTCTGTCGATTTTCCATCTGGGTGGCGACTGCCTGTCAAAAAATGCGGAGCGATTTTTTTTGACTAGCATTTTTTGTTACTTTTTTATGCAATGAAAAAAAGTAAAATGAATAACCGACTCAAAACGCTCAAGATATTTTTTCTTGTTTTGAATTCAGCCGAAACGTAAGTAATCATCAACCAAAATAAAAAACCATGAGTTTTAACATTGCCATGTTACTAAAAGAAAGTGCCCGTCGAGCGCCTAATAAGACGGCATTAATAATGGACGAGGTCAAAGTGAATTATCAACAATTAGAAAAACAGGCGATTAATTTTGCAGCGGTATTACAAAAGTTAGGGGTAGCAAAAGGAGATAGGACTTTATTAGTAATTCCAAATGTACCGCAATTTCCAGTCTGCTTTTTTGGAACAGCTCATTTGGGGGCAGTCAATGTGCCTGTTAATATTTTATACAAAGAGCACGAAATTAGTTTTCGACTAAAAGATAGTGCAGCGAAAGTATTAATAGTTTGGGAAGATTATTTGGAAGAAGCAAAAAAAAGCTGTAAGGCAATAGAAAGCTGTGAACATTTAATTATTATCAAAACAATAGGAAAAGCGGCGACGAATGGCGTGAATATCCATGATTTTGAGACCTTAATGGCACAAGCTGCCAACACAGATATTGAATTGGTTTTTACAGGTGCAGACGACCCTGCCTTAATTTTATATACGAGTGGGACAACAGGTATTCCCAAAGGCGCCGTTTTAAGCCATTTTAGTATTTTTTATCAAAGTGCCTTAGTGCCTTTAGACGGTCGAGGTAAAAAAGAACATGGTGTCGGCATTGCGCATTTGCCTTTTTTTCATGTTTATGGGTTGTTTAATGTCTTATGTGTCAATATAGGGTTAGCGGGGACGATAACTTTATTGCCTCGCTTTGAACCAGGCAAAGTATTGGAAGTGATTGAAAGAGATAAAGTCACCGATTTTGCGGGGGTGCCGACCATGTATAATCGGTTGTTGAATCATCCCGATTTCACCAAACGAGATTTAAGTACATTAGATTTTTGTGGTAGTGGAGGTGCACCGATGCCTGTAGAATTAGCAGAAGCTTGGTTCGCAGCAACAGGGGCAGAGATTCAAGAAGGTTATGGATTAACAGAAACGGGTTCAGGTGTAACGACCAATAGCGTAGATCATGTGAAGGCTAAGATAGGTTCAGCGGGCAAACCTATGTGGGGAACAGATGTAAAAATCGTGGACGAAGCAGGAAATAAAGTACCACAAGGCGAATTAGGCGAAGTGATATGTCGCAGCCCAGGAATGATGAACGGCTATTTTAATCGACCAGATGCCAATGCCAAGTCTTATGTCAATAATTGGTTGAGTACAGGCGATATTGGGTATTTAGATGCAGAGGGGTATTTATTTATCGTTGACCGAATCAAGGAAATGATTATTCGAGGCGGCTTAAATGTCTACCCTCGACAAATTGAAGAAATTTTATACGAACATCCTGCGGTACAAGAATGTGCGGTGATTGGTGAGCCACATCCTGATTTAGGAGAAGAAGTCAAAGCTGTTTTGTATTTAAAAGCAGGGCAGCAGGTTACGGAGGAGGAGATTAAGGCTTATTGTAAATCCAAAATGGCCGCTTTTAAATATCCTCGAATCGTGCAAATTTTGGATACGGAATTGCCTAAAAGTGCTACAGGGAAGATTATGAAGCGTTTGTTGAAGAAAGGGGAATGATAAATGCACAATCGAGCGTTTCGTTAAATAAATGATAAGTATCCGTGTCCCTTCATTAATCCGCGGTATATATTTCTACCACGGATTAATGAAGGGACACAGATGTTAGTTAAATGAATAAGA
>JAFMDF010000154.1 GCA_017857395.1 Bacteroidota bacterium
GTTGCATAACTCAAAAATACGGGGATTTTTTTTTCCTCGTTTGCACAGCCTATCTATAGGTTATTCTCTTAATAGTAAAGACAAATAAAAATCCTCCTATTTATAGGTGTATGTAATAGTAAGTAAGACCTATTGCCTAAAATATAGTATTTATGGTGAGTAAACAATTGGACAACTACCAAAACGATGCACTTTTAATTAAAAGGAGCTTTTCTGGTAGTATCACATAGTATCGGAATGAAATTATCTGTAGCATTATCAACCCTGTTTTTTTACTAAATAACGTCGTTCTAATCAAAAAACTTCAAAACCAATACCAATTAAGTATGAACCACAATTCCCAATCATCTATTTTCCTCCATTTTTTCAGAAATCTGCTTGTCCTATTCTTAGCTATTATAATTTCACCCAACAATGGAATCACTCAGGTTACAAACGGTGATCGCATCAATTATGACAACTATCTTTATTCTTTAAAATTTAATATCACTTCTGCAGCAGATGGAAGTAATGGTTTACCAGAAGCAAGGTGGTTATTCTCTTACCGTACAACTAGTGGGTATGCTTATGGTGGAAATTTTAGTGATCACTCCTCTGGAGTCTGCTTTGGGTACAATAATACAACCACAAATTATCCAGACCGAAACTTAAATTATGGAACTAATAAACCTTCTTCCGAACGGCAGTATTACACTTATTATGGCTGGGAATCTGACTCTCCCGCTGGCACTGCACCCTGTGATGGATCAGGTCTTAGTTGGACGCACTGGCATGATGGTTTATCATTTTTAATAAAAACTGGAGACCCAAACAAATGGCAATCCCGTGATTACACAAGTGCGTTTGAGAACCGATCTCAGCATACAATGCGATGGGTCTGGCGTTATTATTATGGCGCATCTTCCAGTGCTCCCCTTACATTTGGCACGCTTTCAAATGGTTCTACAAAAACACATACCAATTCAAATAGAGTGTCCCCAGAAAGATCAGCAGGGGCGGATAATGGTTGGGCATCTGTTGGGTATTCTAATAGTACAGGAAGTAGTGGTCCAGATGTTTGGTATTCTTTTGTTGTCAGTACGACTAGCGAGGTAACGATTTCTACAGATTATTCAAAAACAAATTACGATAGTTATTTGCGGCTTTACGATAATAATTTGACTCAAATTGATGATTCTGATGATATTGCAGACGCATCCAACAGAAAATCAAAAATTGTTAAGGTTTTATGCCCAGGGACTTATAAAATCCTAGTTGATGGAACAGGCACCTCCAATAGTGGTGATTTTACCCTTTCTGTAAAAGCAGTTAATTCAAGTGCAGTGTCTGGTGGGACTATTGCTTATAATGGTTCATCCTCAAGTAGTACTTATCAATGTGCCGCCATTCCATTGATTTCTTCAACTTCCACTGCGGCTTCCGCAGCAGGGGGTATTACCTATAAATGGGAAAAATTTAATGGTACTTCCTACGTTACTATAAACGGAGCTACTAGTTCTACCTATAACCCCCCAGAAGTAATGGGCACCAGTTCACTCTACTATCGTAGAAAGGCTACTGATGCTTGTGGAAGAACGGCTTATTCGAATATAATGACCTTTAGCTATACTGATTATAATGTGAATGCAGGGAGTATAGCAATAGCTGGTGGAGAGACCACCAAAGATGTATGTTCTACTGATCCGATACCACTTATTTCTTCTGCTACTAGTGCCTCTTCGGTTAATGGAGGGATTTCTTATCAATGGAAAAAATGGAATGGGTCGATTTTTGAAGTTATTGCAGGAGCAACCTCTTCAACTTATGACCCACCAGGCTTAGTAGGTTCCTCTAATCACTATTATTTGAGAAAAGCAACCGATGCCTGTGAAAAAATGACAGAAACAGGTTTCGTCTCTATATTCTCTATAGATAATTCAGCAGATGGTGGTTCTATTTCGCTTGATGGAACGGTCTATATTGAAATTGGAAATGATCCAGGCATAATTAATACGACCACCGATGCCACTGCTTCTCCAAACCCTATTATTACTTCCTGGGAAAAAAGGGAACAAACGGGGGAAATCTGGAGTACCTGGTCTATCATTGAGGGAGAAAATGGTCAATCATACAACCCAAGCGGAATAAGTAAAACTACTGAATATAGAAGAAAAATTGTAAATGATTGTAGTGGTCAAGCTTATTCAAATGTCATTCATGTTGATGCCTTACCCGCAGATGGAATAATTGCTGGTAAAGTAACTGTGGGTAATTCTGACATTGGTGTAGAAGGTGTTCAGATTGAAGCAAAACGTACAATTGCTGTTCCAGGAGGAGCTGCAGATGAAATCTATGTAACGACTACCGCAGACGATGGTACTTACACGATACCCAATATATATTATGGGCCAGAGACTGGGACTTTTTTAATTACCCCAACACTTATTAATCATTCTATCACGCCTTTAGATACCATCATCACCTTAAATACTGCTGCCAAAAGCAAAACAGTCGATTTTCAGGACGAATGCCCTGGAGGTACCGTATCTTATGTCAATCAAAATGTAGTAGGAGGAAATGGATCTGGAGATTCCTGGGTAAATGCTTTTAGCGATTTACAGGAAGCCCTTGATTTTGCAAATGGCTGTGCAACGGTAACCAAAATAATCTATGTAGCCAAAGGAATCTATAAACCCTCTAAAAAATTTGCGGGTGCTACTGAGCGGCATAATACTTTTTATATTAGTACGGACGTAAAAATATACGGTGGCTTTGCAGGAGGGGAAATGAGTCCAGACGAGAGAGATATTGCGGCTAATCCTACTATTCTGAGTGGAGATTTGGCGGGTAATGATACGCAAACTAACGGAATTGTAGAAAATGCAGATAATATTTTGGATGATGATGGTGTTATGCCACAGGATAATGCTTACCATGTAGTATGGATAGATCACGTTACGAATGAGACCTTGCTTGATGGACTAATTATCACCGCAGGTTACGCTGATAATGGCTCAGAATTAGAAGGCAGAGGTGGCGGTATCTATAATGATGGTAGTGGAGCAGGACGCTCCAGTAATCCCAACATTAAAAATTGCCTGCTTGTAGGTAATGGCGCCAATTATACCGGAGGAGGTATTTTTAATTTAGCGGAATCTGCTGGCTCAGTCAATATAGATTACCAACTTACTGAATTCAGAGGGAATAAAGCCTTTCAATTTGGAGGAGCTATCTTTAATTGGACTCTTGGAGGTAATCATAATACTAGTATTTATGGCTGTCATTTCGTTGATAATTATGCTTCTTCTGGAGGAGCCATTTTTAATTTCGTAGGAAACACGAATGCTACCATCTCTCACTCTACCTTTTGGAGGAATACGGCAGCTTCTCAAGGAGGAGCTATTTACAACCAAAGCACATCAGGCGTTGAAGGCATGACTTTATTAAATTCTTCCTTTTATGAAAATATGCCCCAAGACCTTTATGCTTACTATGCAAAAACGACTATCCAAAATAGTAACTTATGGGGAGGTAGCACAAAAGGAATTATTGCTACTGGATCGCCTAATCCTTATGTTGAAAATAGCATCATTCGGGGTGGTCACTCTAATGGTTTAAATATTTATGAGGACGATCCTTCTTTTGAACCACAAACCCTAAATACAGGAAGTGCTATTGGTGGCTACCTACATCTGGAAACAAGTTGCTCCAATGCAATAGACAAAGGAAAAAATGATTTTGTAGCAGGAATTGAATTAGATTTGGATGGAAATAATCGGTTTATCGATGGTGTACCTGGTGGTCAACCTCACGAGACGCCTGATGGTACAGAAGAAATAGTCGATTTGGGCCCTTATGAATATGCCGACCCTTTCTTTTTTGGCGCAAGTACAATGGAGAGTGATTCGTGGATAGCACTAACTTGGCAATTGGATCCTGATAATTGTGAATGCTTAACCGAAGATCCAAATCAACAAAAAGGAGTCTCCGTAGAATTATACCATGCAGATGGAATGCTGCTCAAATCTTGGCCTTTAAACTCTGAAAATTGGATAAATACCGTTTATTCTGGATCCTACAAAGACTATTTAGGGCCCGATAAAACGCAAGATTATCGACTAGAAATCAGGCGAGACGGTCCTGGTACGACCAATTGTCATCAAAATACCACAGGGTCTACCAGTCCATTCCTGACGCCTGTAGTAACTGCCAGTGATGCTGAATTTCCTGATTCGGTGGTCATCACTTGGGAAAACCGTTCTTGGCTATCTGATTTATTCCGAGTTTATCGAGGCGAGGACTTCTTAGGAGAAGTAAATGGAGACAATGTGCCTGGAGGTACTTTTGGGTTCTCGGATGTCTATAAAATGAATGATACGACCAGTCTCGTAAATGGCGAAACGTATACCTACCGAATAGAAACAGTAAGTAATCAAATCGGAACAACAGCACTAGTCTTAGCAGCGAAAGGAGAAGATCTTGGTAGCACCATGCCTATCAACTTACAGGCTTCTGATAATAGCTTAGCAGATCGCGTAGTACTCACTTGGAACGACATGCAAAATTATTGCGATCAAATTCGGATTGTTCGAGAAGGGGTTATCATAGGAATAGTTTCTAAATCAGTAACTACTTTTGAAGACCTTAATCCACTTTATGGACAAACGGTTTTATACGGCGTTGAATTGCTCCGTAATGGTCAACCTTTTGTAGGTAGCTATGATGATGGATCCGCACCTCCTAATGGTATCATAAAAGGGGTTGTACTAACCAATGAAAGTAATTACCCCGTGTCAGGAGCATCCATTAATTTGACTTATGACAATAATGGAATGATGGTTAATTTAACCACCACCTCCGATTTTGCTGGAAAATTTGAATTTATAGATTTGTATTATGGTTTAGCGGATACCTTCCAACTCTCCGCAACCTTAGCCCCCTCAGGTTCTTTCTTAGAAAATCCCATCGATGTCGTATTAAGCTTGGATTATTCCACTGATAGTTCCGTCGTATTTTACGAACTTTCAGGCTATCAGGAAGGTATTGGTTTAACCACTTTGGCGGATTTTATCGTAACCCCAATCCCTACGGAAGACCGAGTCCAACTTGACTGGAACTATACGCCAACTACCAATAAAATTACCTATTTCAATTTATATAGAGGAAGTAGTTTATTAGCACAATTAAACGATAATGGTGCGCCTGCTCAAATGACGGCTTTTAATTTTACGGATCTGACAGGTCTACCAGAAGAGAAATACGATTATAGAATTACTGCGTTCCAACTTGAAAATGGCGTGGCAATGGATACGTCTATTTCTGTGACAGAAACCTTTCCTAAAGTTGCACCCGTTCTTACATTAAATGCTACACCCAATAATAATTTGGGCGTGATGAATCTGGATTGGAGCCATACTTCTACTAATTTTACGGGTTTCCGACTTTATCGAAATGGAGAACGAATTTATCAAGGTAAAAATATCAACTTTGTGGATGTCGGCGGACGTCCAGATAGTACAGAAGCCTATCATATTACGGCTTATCGTTTCCTTAATGAGATTGATTTTGAATCAGCACCAGCAGATACCATTTTCAAAATCTATCCAGGATTACCAGCAGTTACGCTTATCAATGCCATTCCGAAACCAACACAGGATTTAGTAGATATAAATTGGACCATTCCAACTTCTTTGATTGACGACTATAACTATACTGGTTTTCATATTTACAGAACCGATGTTGCAACCAATCAGTCTGCTATCATTCATACCATTGATAAGTTTTTTGTAGAAGCAGGACAAGTAGAAAATATACAAGACCGCAGTGGCATTCCAAATACGGCGTATAAATATGAAGTACGCACGTTCCTCAAAACGTCAACCGTAGATGCTGAAAAAATGGGAACAGGCATCACGGTAACTTTCCCAAAAGTAGCGCCACCGCTTAGCTTAACAGATGGAATTAGTGCAGGAAAGATTAAGTTAGATTGGCAAAGTCCGCATACGTCTACTAATTACGATGGATTTGTTGTCTATAAGGGCAGTCCTTTTGATTCCATCGGTCAGATAGACGTACAATATACCAATACTTTTACTGATTTTGTTACCAATCCAAATCAAACGACTCAAGAGGATTATGGCGTAGCAGCCGTTAGAGATTTGGAAGGTGTCCGCTATTATTCAGATATCGTTTCTTTAACAAGTGGTCCTCCAACACCAGGAAATTCAGTAGAAGATTTTTCCAATTTCACCGCTTCTCGTGATCAAGCAAATCATGTAAAAGTATGTTGGGACTGGGAATCTCAGGCAGCTGAATGGCTTTTTGTCATTCTCCGAGAAGGCGTCCGCATTGATACGGTTACCTATACTGCTAGAGCCTATTATGATTATGATGCACCAGAAGGAGTAGATGTGGAATACAGTATATATGCCTATTATTTAGGCCAACAGGAAACACAGCAACTCTTTGCCGTTGGTTTTGTGCCTTCAGGAAAAGCGCTTTCAGGTCGCATCTATAAACGTAACAGCGGTCAGGGATTAGCAGATGTGGATATTATTGCCAAATCAACCTCCGCCCCGCTCTATCAACATAAAACGAAGACAGATGCTGCTGGATATTACCAAATTACTAATTTACCCAATCACCCTTCTGCTTATAATCTTACGATTTCAGCAGATACGATTGGTAAAGCTTATGAAGCAAATCCTCAGACGATTGCCGTCCTCCCGTCAACTTTTGACTATAGCGTTCATTTTGTGGATACCTTTGAATTGGCCGCACCCGACATGGACATTGCACAAGTAATGGCAGTAACGGTTACGGCTCAGCCAGAAGACCTTTCTGTGCTAGTTAATTGGAGTCCAGATACAGAAAATTATACTGGATTTGAAGTGTACAGAGGCACCTCTTTAATTGGAGAAGTCCTAAAAGGAAATAATTTAGAATGGCTAGATACCGAAGGAGAATTGGGGGCTTTTACCCTTTATTTTGTACGGGCATTTTTACTTAATAATGGAGAGAAAGTCTATTCCAATTTCGCCAATGATGGAACTATTTATCCTGTCTTAGAACCTGTTCGTAATTTGACCCTTACGCCAGTAGAAGATAAAAACAAGGTGCTTATTCAATGGAGTCATCCTTATGACAATCATGATTTTTACCTCATTGAGCGAAATGGCATTGCTATTGCTGCTGTCAATGCTGGAGATCCAATGATTGTAGAAGATACCACAGGAAGTCCAGGACAATTGTATAAATATACCGTCTCTGCCAGAAAAGATGCTTATCAATCTGAATTGGTATCAGAAACATTACAATACCCAGTCGTTTTCTATTTAAATACACTGGCAGTTACCTACCCTACCGATCCCAATAATGAGAACAGTAGTAGGAATCACCTCGAATTAAATTGGAATTATGAAACTGATGCAGCAGATAAGTTCCAAGTAATTCGGTATACCAAAGAGACGATTAATAGCGAACTAACCAAGCAAAATGAAAAAGTTATTGCCTTGGTAGATGGAGACAATCGAACGTATAAAGATTATACTGGAGAACCTGGGCAAAAATATTATTATCAGGTATTGGCAGTTTTAGAGCGAAATGACCGTCAATTCTTTTCTATCCGAAGAGAAAATGAAATTTACGTCAAAGAAGGCACGCTAGCCGAAATTGGATTTGCCAGTAATCGACTAGCAACGCCTAATACCGCAAAAGGTTGGTTAGAGTTAACTTTCACCTATCCCTACCCTACGGTAGATAGTTTTGTCGTAACCAGAGCAGGTTTAACAGCACCCATTGAGGTCATTTATGATGCCGATTTTAATGGCGATGAGGAAATTGTCTTCAAGGCAATTGATAAAAATGGCGTGCCTGATAATACGTATACTTATTATGTAAAAGCATTCTCTAAACGAAATGGCATTAGGTATCAAAAAGAAGCTACTTATGGATCAATTTCCTACCCAAAGATTCCTCAGCCTACTTTAGTTACCGCTACAGATGGGGTTTATAATAATCGAATCGAAGTAAAATGGGAGTATGATGCGGATATTGCCATTGATGGATTCCGATTAAAGCGTAAGCTACCAGGTGATTCTTATACGCAATTAGATGTAGAAGGTATCTTACCTGCTGGCAGAAGGATGTTAATAGATGGGGATGCAGAATTGCTCAATTTATCCCCTGATGAACTTGTTGGGTATACCGTAGAAGCTTATAAGGTATTTCCAACAGAATCGCCTGCTCAAAAATATTCGCTCCCCTCTGAGGATAATGGGTATATATTTTCAGGTCGATATAGTCCACCAATTACTAATAATAGTCACCAGTTGGGACAATCCGTTTCAATGAGCAACTTTGGCATCCAAAATTGGGCGATCGCAGGTAGCCTTGGTGGTGCTGCCTATATTTACAAAGAAGTAGAAGATGGATCCTGGGTACTTCATCAAGAACTTAGGCCAGAAAACCTTTCAAATAATCAGGCAAAGGCAGCAAGATTTGGCTATTCTGTCAGTATTTCAGGTAAATTCGCAGCCGTAGGTTCACCTTATGAAAATACTAGAAGAGGTGCTGCTTATATTTTTGAATATAACTCCAGTGAAGATAGCTGGATTCAAAAAGATAGAGTTTTAGCTTCCAGTCAAAGCACCTATGATCAGTTTGGTTTTTCCGTTGATATCCTAGATTCAACCAATGATTATCTGATTGTAGGATCTCCTTATGATGATGATCAAACAACGAATGCAGGAGTTGTCCATATTTTTAAACGAGATGTAGATGATTGGGATTCGGAGAATGTTCCAGCTTCCGTAGAAACAGCAAACTTGGGGGAGGCAAATGATATTTATGGCTATTCTGTAGCGATAAGTAAAGCGGCTGATAATAGTTATTTTGCGGTGGTAGGTGCGCCTGATTTTCAAGGACAAACACACAGAGGAAAAGCCTATATTCTAAAATTGAATACTAGTGGCGCTCCAAATAACTGGGAAGAAGAAAAAGCTTTGGATCCACCACATAATACGATATGGTATAATCATTATGGAGAATCAGTAGACATTTCAAAAGATCTAATGATTATTGGGGAGAGTCGGTATATTAATAGTACGTTGCAAGGAGGTGCTCATATTTATTCCTACTTAAATTCAAATTGGGATACCGCCCCTATTTCAATAACTTCAACTATTGCAAATAGCTTCCAAGGCTTGGGAATATCGGTCAGTATAATTGATGGTGCTAATGATAAATATGCTTTATTGGGAGGATCAGGAGTTAACAACGATACTGCAGAAAAAGAAGAAGCCTATCTTTTTAAACTAATAAATACTACCTGGGCTCAACAAGCTCCTATCTATTCAATAGCCACTGGAGCAAATAATAATTTTGGGAAATCTGTAGCAGTCAATGAATTCACGGCTTTAGTAGGGGCACCTCTAAATGACGACCCTGAACGAGGAGTCAATTCTGGAACAGTTCACTTCTATCGGACAGGTTTATTTCCTGCTAAGCCTACTAATGTAAATGCGACCGATAATGGCGCTAATAATCAGGTAATTGTACAATGGAGTCATGCTGGAACTAATGTGTCTCAATATGATATTCTTAGAGATGGAGCATATATAGGATCTACTGCCTCCAACGATCCAAAATCTTATACTGATTTAGTGACTACAGGCATTGTACCCGGTAAAAAACATTTTTATCAGGTAGTCGCAAAATCTTCAGAAGATAGACTTTCTGCACCCGGTGGCGATTTTGGGTCTATTCGGGCAGATGGTACTATTTCTGGAAAAGTGACGGCAAAAGATGGCGTTTCTCCAGTAGAAGGGGTTAGTTTGATGGCGAGTGGTACGATTGATGGAGAAACCTTCACTTATGGGCCAATCACTAATAATTCAGATGGCACTTATGAATTTTCCCAAGTTTATTATGGTGGATCAAATGACGGAACTTACTTTACGATAACTCCCGCTAAAATTGGGTCTGACTTTGATAAACCAGAGGAACTAGCTAACCTGACCATAACGGGAGGCAATGTTGGCCCAGAAGCTACTCAGATAAACTTTAAGGATAATACTTCTTATACAATTAGTGGAATAGTCAGACACGCTGACATCCCTGATTGCGGTTTGGAAGGTATTGAAATTGAATATTTGAGTGTCTTTAAAAATGGTTCTACTATAAAAAATAGTGGTTTAACTAACCCTATCATTACAGACGAAAACGGCGCTTATTCCTTTGTCATCAATCCTTTCTTGGATAATTTGGATTCGATTGTCATCAAAGCAAAGGAACTTTTGATAACTGGAAATGCACCAGATCAGGATACCGTACTATTTGATTTGACAACCAATGGCACTTATGAAGGCTTACAGGATTTTACAGCTTATCCATATTTTGTCAACTTTGCGGGAATGGCGCAGGAAAACAGCATTAATTTTTATGACCAAACAAGGTATGAAGTCAATCTTGCTGTAAGAAATACCTGTGATGATGCACTTAATAATAATCAATTTTCGTTACGAGCGACCACCAGAGATGGTTGTTTCCAAAAAGAAATTCTCCTTAATACAGACGGAACAGGAACAGCAGATTTACCTCCATTGGATTTAATTCTCACCGTTTCGGACGTAGATAATAAAACTACTCAAAATTTAGTTTATTTAGAATATTTAATGAATAGCCCTGTCTCTATTGACCTATATGGATTACATCGGGACACTTCAAGAGATCTTTCAGCAATGGAAATGAAGGATTTAATTGCTCAGCAATTTACTTTTCATCTTCCTCCGCAAGTTGTTTCGAATTTTGACAACCTAGATGTGATTTGTAATGGAACAGGAGTTGTCACTCAAAAACTGGAATACACTATACCGATTGTTGTTACTGAAGATTTTGCCTCAGGTGTTTGTCCTGTATCAGAAGGTTTTCTTAAAATAACGAATGGGGCAGCTAATGACCCTAAGCCAGATACCCTTCACTATGATTCAGAATTAAACGGATTTCCCGATTATGTATTTACTGCTGGTTCCCCCAATGTGGTCGCTCCTCATTTATGGAGTATCTCCATCGAATATTTCTCAGCAGCTGGACAGTTTCAGGGCGTCGAAGCCTTGGGGTTATTCGTAGAAGGGGAAGTAGGCGTACCTGGAAATGGCGTCATGGTTGATGCTGGCGGAGGAACTCAGGAAGTGCCACTTCCTTTATATGTACTCCGTGACCCACCGGGAGATGCTAGTTCCAGTTCTATCGGAGAAGGACATACCGTGACCAAATCTATTTCTTGGGAAGGAGATATTGGTGGTGCAGTCTCTCTTTCAAGTAACACAAGTGTTAAAGTAGTCGGAGTTGGAGCAAGTATAAATGTTGAAAGTTCGATTGGTGGAAGTGTTGGTTTGGGAAGAACTTTAGACCTAACTACTACCACAACAAAGGGGTTTAGTACGTCAGATGATGAAAACGCAATAGGAAAAAGTGGAGATGTAATTGTTGGAGCAGGATTAGCCATGCAATATGGGTTAAAATCTAGCTTTACCTACGAAGGATGTGATGCAGATGGCATATCCGTCAAAGAAGTACGCAGAGTAGGACTTACGCCAAAAAGTATCAATACAACTTGGGTTTATTCCGTTGGATTTGTAGAGGGTTTAGTGGCTGGTTACGAGCGAGACATTCCATTGATTGAAACGGGGGAAAAAATAATTGAAGAAAACGGAAAAGCATTATCTTCTTCCGTTGCAGCAACCAAATATAAAATTTACCGAGATAATTGGCAGCAAGTATTAAATTATCACAAGCGAGAAACCAATCCACTTTATTATATGACCCATCGGGATTTCACCAAATCCAATTTTTTCACGGGTGGTATAGCTAATGAATGGAGAGATGGATTATTGAGTAAATTAGATTTGGATGATGATGGAGTACCCAAGCCTGAAACCTTTGGAAATCCTGAATTAGTAGCTTATAATAATGCGGCATGGGCGATTCAGAATTTAC
Source organism: Bacteroidota bacterium (assembly GCA_017857395.1). Classification (GTDB taxonomy): domain Bacteria; phylum Bacteroidota; class Bacteroidia; order Chitinophagales; family Saprospiraceae; genus JAFMDF01. The sequence goes on from JAFMDF010000154.1 coordinate 11,977, forward strand.
TAGAAGTAGATGGACCTATTAGTTTAATATCCGCCCTTATTGAATTTGGCTATGCTGAATCCAAATTAACTAATAGTGGCTTTGCCCCTCCTGAAGCGATGGCAAAAAATTATACGATTGAAGGAAATGCAGGGGCTGTTAGCTTTTCTTATGGGCAAACAAGGTCTTTTGCGAATACCATGACGATTAATTTATATATGGAATCTTCCTTAGGCGGAGGACTTAGTGTTGATCAAGAAGCACAGGTTTGGTTAGGCTTTGGTGGTGGAGTGGTTAAAACCGTTGCTGAATTCGAACAGGAAATTAATGCTACTGTTTCCGCATCTATGTCCTTATCGAATACTACCTCCAAAGAAACAACAGTTGAAAGTGTTGTTGAATATACCCTAGATGACGATGATCCTGGCGATGATATTTCTATTACCATCTTAAAGGGAATTGATATGAATCATACCCCCTATTTCCATCTCTTTGCTGGAGAGACAAGTTGTCCTCCAGAGGAAGGCACCATTAATCGACATAGTCCACTTATACAGGTATTGAATCCTGAGTCAGATTTACCTGGGGCAAGTGCCAATCGCTTTTTTCAACCTGCCAATGAATCCGCTGAATTTACGATTCGGATGGTTAATAAAAGTCCGACAGATGATACTTTAGGGTATGAAGTCTTTTTAGATAATTCTTCTAATCCTGATAATGCAACGGTGACCCTCTCAGGTGATGTCTTAGGTACTAAAGGATTTCCCAATCAGAATCCTAACGAACCACAAGATTTAACCCTAAGTATTAGTCGAGGATCCGCCTTTGACTATCAAGGGTTAAGAGTGGGTATTCGCCCATTAGAATGTGCAGATGGAGCAGAACCACAATTTGTTACTTTAAATGTAACCTTTGTTACCCCATGTAGCCCCGTAACTATTGTTCAACCAGATAATAACTGGCTGATGAACAGTAGTAATGATGAACTGGTAATAGCTATCAGAGATTATCAACCAGACATCGATATTCTGGACGACTTTGAATTACAATATCGCAGAATTGGAGGCAGTAATCCTACTTGGTCACAACTACCTTATCCATATTTAGTCGATCAGAACAACCCCGTTACGAAAGCTACTTTGTCCGCTTTTAATGAAACGAATTTCCGTCCAGGCCAGATACCTACTTATTTTTTCACCTGGAAACTCCCAGAAGACCGAACCAAGTTTCCTGATGGGGACTATGAAGTTCGGGTCGTGGCTAAATGTAAAGAAGGCGATTTAACGACTAAAACCTATTCCAATGTAGTTTCAGGAAGTATTAATCGAACTCGGCTTAATTTATTTGGTGTACCACAGCCCTCAGATGGCTACTGGACAAGTGGTGATTTGATTGCAGCAGCTTTCAATAAAAATGTTGATTGTGGGCTGTTCGATGACTTTGATTATATTACACAGTACCTAAAAGTCGAAGTGGACGGAGCGGTAATTCCAGAGGCTAACTTTACTTGCTTTAACAACGAAGTACGAATTACGCTTCCTGATATGTCCTTATACGATGGTAAACGAATGCAAGTGACACTAGATAGCATTGTCGACCCTACGGGCAATTTAGCCATCAATGTGGCAGGTGATTCCAGAACCATTATTTGGGATTTCCTTGTCATTACGAGCAAAGCCTATTGGGAACAAGATAGTATTGTCGTAGAATTGTATGAAGGGGAAACATTAGAGGTAGTAGCAGGCATCAGAAATACACAACTACAAGTGCCAATCACTAATATACGAATAGAACCGACGACGGCTTCAGGAAATTGGCTAAGTAGTAATCCAGCAATGTTTGCTAATATTAGCAGTATCGCCGCTGGTGCGGTCCGACCTATTACTTTTACCATCACAGGCACAACCGAAGGCGTATACACCGACACCGTCAAAGTTGCAGGATTGGATGGTAATAGCGTAGTGCCTAAGTTACCCGTCAAGGTAATCGTGCGCAAGCGTCCACCCTATCCACCAAATTGGGAGGTGAATACTAATCTTTATCCCAACTCTATGACGCTCATTACCAATTTCCAGTATACTGGGGAGGCGGATTATTCTAGAGATACCCTCGATCAAATAAGTGTCTGGATTGGTAATACACAACGAGGATTGGGCAGGATACAAGATGCAGGTAATGGATACTATGTTGCTTACATTACGATTTATGGCAATACCAATTTAGATCAAGGCAAACCTTTGGAATTCAGAGTTTGGGATGCAGATGTCGATATGGAATATAGTGGGCATCCAGATCCTGATAATTTGGTGTATCAAGAAAACATCTTTCAGGGTAAAACAAATGACCCCATTATACTCCACATTGATACAGCTAAAGATTTAGCACGATACATCCACTTAAATCAGGGCTGGACTTGGTTCTCTCTGAATACGGTGGAACCAGATATGGGGACAGCTTATTTGCTTAGAGGATTAAAAAATCCTACACCAGGAGACCGAATCCTCAGTCAAACCAGTTATGCGGAATATGTAAGTGATGAAATAGGATGGTTGGTACCAGAAGTAGCGGGAATGGATACTTTACGTGAATTAAAAACGGATGAAAGTTACATGATTTATCTACAAAATCAAGCAGATTCATTGCGAATAACGGGCTCAGCAGCACCACCTATTGTTGGACAGGTACAACTGAAAGGTTGGAATTGGATTGGCTATCCTGCTCAAACTCCGCTATCATTAGAGGCGGCCATGCAGATTATTCCAGCCCAAAATGCAACCCAGTTAAAATCGAAGGACCTTGCCCGACTCAATACGAATGGCGCTTGGACCGATGGTTTACTAACACAAATGGTGCCCAACGAAGGCTATAAGTTAAATTTAAGTAATGGAGCGGTATTGAATATCCCTAATCCAGCGAACCTTCATGGAGAAAAAGAGGAAGAACAAGTAGCAACTGCTCGTTCTGGCAATCCAGCTGATAATACTTCTTGGACACTAGAAGGAGAAGCCTTTGCGTATCAAGATGTGATTCCAGTTGTTGGTTATGTAAATGTAGATGGGGTTAAATCAGAAGATGGGGGTAGCAAAATTTCTTTCTTTATCGATGGTGAATTACGTGGATTAGGCTATCTCAAGTTTGTTCCAGCCATGAATACTTATTTATTCTCTGCTTTGGTAGGCATCAATGAGGGCGACCTTGAACCAGACATCTATTTTTATGATGCAACAAATGATATTATTCACCCTATTAACTCCGTAATGGCTCTGACAAATGCTTCAGGAGTTGGCTTATATAATTATGCTAATCATTTAGAAATCAACGTTGCCACACCAGTTTGTGAAATTACACAGCTTCAAGCAGGTAATGCAACGCCATGTGATTCAGGGACCAATACCTTCTCTCAGGATATGGTAATTACCTATTCTGGCACACCAAATTCTGGCATATTTAGGGTAAACGGAGTTGATTTTGCCATTACTACCAGCCCACAAACGGTCACCTTGTCTGACCTTCCAGCAGATGGGCAATCCGTTGCAGTGACTGTAGAAGTCCTTGAAAAAAATAGCTGCACCATTACAGCAGCCAATTTATATACCGCTCCGCAAGCCTGTAATACAGGCGGTGGGTCTTGTACGGATGACCAATTAGCCATAGACAACCAAGTAATTGCTCCGAATACCTATCATGCTAGTCAAACATTGACCAGTAATGGACAAGTGGAAGCAGGAACCGTAGTTTTCAAAGCTGGACAAAGTATTACCCTTACATCTGGGTTTCATGCGAAGGCAGGTACTCAGTTCACCGCACAAATCGAGGCTTGTAATCCATTATTGGACCAAGCAAAAGCAGTAGCAAGAGCGAAACAAGTTGTTAGTACTGTTTTATCGGAAGGTCATGATATGAAAGTTGCCCCGAATCCATTTTTTGAAAAAACTACGATTCAATATGCGCTAAATAAGCAAAACAAGGTACATCTTTCCATTCATGATGCTAGTGGAAAAGAAATTGAAGTGATTTTAAATGAAGTGAATCAAGATCCTGGTTTCTATGAATATGAGTTTAAAGCTAATAATTTACCCATTGGTATTTATTATGCTATCTTAAAAACAGAAACAGCAGTGATTTCTAAAAAAATGATTTTGATTCAGTAAGTAGGATGCTTTATTACAAAGAGCTTAGTACTTCCATTCCGATTTCTATCGGGATGGAAGCACTTTTCATTATTAATTTGATTCTCTTCAAATCGCCCTACACCAAACGCCGAATTTCCCCATTCACCAAAGCTTCCACCACTTGAAATAGTAAATTGGGTTTATGAGGCCGCCAATTTAAATCATTATAATAGGCCCCAAAATTGACATGATATTGCAAGCGAGCATCTTTCATCTCGTCTTCCACATGATTGTGAATATTTAAAAAGCAAATCCAACCGTCTTCATCTCTCGCTTCCTCGCCCCATTCTGCATAATAATCATCCTCTCCACTATGAAAATTCAGCACATTTTCGCAAATTAAGATAAATTTATGGATGCCTTTATCTTGCAAGGGTTCAATCAAATTGCGTTTTAAAAACATAACATCATTATGTAAAGCATCATTCCACTCGCCCATAAATTCAAAAATCACATAGCCTGCTTCATAATCTAAAAATAGGATTTTGGTATAAAGGGTAGCTGAACCAAACTCATCCCACTGAGGGTGAATGTAATAATTATAAACCTTTTTAGTATATTTAAATTCATCATAAATTCTACCAAAAAAAGGGGAATCAGGATCTTCATCCGCAACATATTTTTCACGCCAACGGTAATAGGGTTCTATATCTTGCATGTTTCTATAAAGGTTTGTTAGAATATTATAGGTAACTTTAAGGCTATTATATTACTTAATGGTTATATTGACATATTGTTTTATTGTTATCAAAAATGCGGAAAATCCAAATGGTTATATTGTTTTATGGCTATATTATTAAAAACAACCGAAAATGTTGATTAAAGGTAGATTTTAATCTAGAACAATAAATCAATTTAACCATACAACAATTTAACATAACTTAAATTACCTATTTGTTTAACACAAATTTACGGGGTAAACTTTAATCGAACAACCAATTAATCCTTTATCATTGTCAGCAAAAAGACCGCTTAAAATAGTTTTTACAGGGCCAGAATCTAGTGGAAAAACGACCATTACCAAATTGGTTGCCGACACATATAGTGCTAATTGGCTAAAAGAGTATTCAAGAATTTATTTAAATCAACTAAATCGCCCTTATGTTGCTGCCGATTTAATTAAAATCGCAGAAGGACAGCTTTTAGCTCAAAAAATATTTTCTGAAAGATATGCTCATCAACATTTTCTATTTTATGATACCTCTCTTTTAGTGATAAAAATATGGTCTATCTTCAAATACGGTTTTTATAATTTTAAATTGGAACAATTATTACAGCAAAACTTACCAGATATTTTCTTTTTATGCGATTGGCAAATCCCTTGGGAGTTTGACCCTATGCGAGAAACCCCTAATGATAGAGGTGTTTTATATGACCTTTATAAAAAAGAATTAATGGCTTTAAACGTTCCATTTTTTGAATTGACAGGGACGGAAAGGGAGCGGTTAAATAAGATTAAAAGTATACTTCGGTCAATCAAGTAAATGTGACAAGTTAGAATTGCTATTTTGTCTAGTACTAAATAAGGGGTCGAAGCTACGCTCCTTATGACCAATTTTATTCCATGTTTCTACAGACAGAGCCAAAGCTACGCTCTTATTAGAACGTCAGCTAAATAATAGATAAACGAAATCTCTATTTTTATGGCTTTTCTGATAGGTCATTAATTTATAAAATTATAGAAACAACGGATAATTATCATTTTTTAATCTGATGCTCTAATAGTATTTTCAAAAGGACATCGCCCTAAATTGCGCATTAAAATAGTGCTTTTCAAAGGGGCATCGCCCCGACACCGTCTGTAGAAAGTAACAGAAACTCCAGTTTTTCTCAAAGGAGCGTAGCTTCGACACGACTAAATTAAGATAGTTCAATATGATTAGTCATTTTTTCTAACCAACACAAAACACATCCTAAAAAATTGATTATCAAACAATTAGAAACAAATCCAATTTCAATCATGGTCTAAAACAACTCATTAGCAAATAAAAAATTCATCCTATTAATGTAATTTTTTCAATTTTCCCCTTGTCCTTCTTAAATTCTCCCTTATTTTTACACTGCTTTTCTCGACGGGGTGGCTGCAATACAACGGCCTGAGATTATACCCATTGAACCTGCCCAGGTAATGCTGGGAAGGGATAATGTTTCCAAGTGTTCATTTTGAATAAGCTTTGACTTTTAGTTTATTTTTAGCAATACTAATGATATACAATTTGTATTGGCAAACCTGTGCGACTGCGCAACGGACAGGTTCATTCGCCTTGGTATAAACTGTCCTAAATCATTATAGCAATTAACGTAGCGAATGAATTCGCCGATACAGATAAACTAATTGATTAGCTTAATTCAATTTGCACACGAGGTAAAGTTTTACTTCAACAAAACTTTACAAGAAAGCAAGCTTCTCCCAAGCCCCTGGGAAGAAGGAATTATTCTATTTCAACTATTAAAATAAGTTGATTCACAAAATTCAACATGAGAAATTTTTTATTAAGTATGTCCCTACTTTTTGTAGCTTATTTGAGTCATGCCCAATCCGAAATTACAGGACAAGTTACGGATAAAAATGGGATGGCATTAATTGGTGCAACGGTGCAATTAACCGAAACCAAACAAGGGGCTGCCACAGATATGGAGGGTAATTTTACGATTAATAAGGTAATGAATGGCAATTACAATTTATTAGTCAGTTATGTTGGCTATCAAACCTTAACCAAAAAGGTAACCGTTCAAGACGGGCAACAAAACTCTATCAAACTTACTTTGGAAGAAGCGCCGATTGCCTTTGACCAAATTATTGTTCGGTCAACTAGGGCTACCGAGAAATTGCCCATTACTTTTACCAATTTAGAAAAGGAAGTCATTGAAGCCAATAATTTGGGACAAGATATTCCTTTTTTATTAAAATGGACACCGTCAACGGTCGTTAGTTCTGATGCAGGAACAGGCATTGGGTACACGGGCTTACGAATTAGAGGCATTGACCCAAGCAGAATTAATGTCACCTTAAATGGTATTCCACTAAATGATTCAGAATCTCAGGGCGTATTTTGGGTAAACATGCCCGATTTTGCGAGTTCTACGGATAATATTCAAGTGCAACGAGGCGTCGGAACTTCTACGAATGGGCCAGCAGCTTTTGGGGCATCTCTAAATTTAAATACTTCGGTTATTCATAAAGAAGCTTATGGAAAAATAAGCACAACGGTAGGTTCTTTTAATACTAGAAAAGGCAATATTTCTTTTGGCACAGGTTTAATTGACGATAAATTTACACTAGATGGACGGTTGTCTAAAATTGATTCTGATGGGTATATCGACCGAGCTTCCGTGGATTTGTCTTCTTATTATTTATCTGGGGCTTATGTGGGTAGAAAGAGTTCTTTGCGTTTTAATGTCTTTAGTGGGCATGAAGTCACTTACCAAGCATGGAATGGCGTACCTGCCCAGTTTTTGGATAATCCAGAATTTGATGAATCTTTTCGTACCTTTAATTCAGCGGGTACAGAACGACCAGGCGAACCGCATGATAATGAAGTAGATGACTATCGACAAAGTCATTACCAAGTATTATTTAATAGCCAATTGAATAGAAATTGGGATTTAAGTTTAGCTGGAAACTATACTTCAGGAGAAGGCTTTTTCGAGTTATATAAAGGGGGGGCTTCTTTTGAAAAATATAATATCACGCCTTTTACTATCGGTGAAGAAACCATCTCTGAAACAGATTTAATTGAAAGAAGATGGTTGGATAATGATTTTTATTTTGGTTCAGCAGCGGTCAATTATGGCAGCGATGACCAAAGATTAAATGTAAATATCGGTTCTGCCTTTAGTTTGTATATAGGCGACCATTTTGGGGAAATTATTTGGGCTAGATTTACTGGAGATACCGAACAAGACAATCGGTATTATGAAAATGAGGCCGCTAAAACAGACTTTAATTTCTTTACCAAAGCCAGTTATGGGTTAACAGAAAAATTAACAGCTTTTGTGGATGTACAATACCGAAATGTAGGCTACGAATTTGAAGGTTTTGATAATGATGGCAGCAATATCACCGATAATGTTGACTTTAATTTCATCAATCCAAAATTGGGTTTAACCTTCGAAGTCAATCCAAATACTAGTTTATACGCCTATTTTGGGGTAGGCAATAAAGAACCAAATCGTAGTGATTTCACAGATTCTACCCCAAATTCTAGACCAACCCATGAAACAGTTTACGACACCGAATTGGGTATTAAAAAACAATGGAAAAAAGCAGCCATAGAAGCCAATCTTTATTTTATGGATTATAATAATCAATTGGTGTCCACAGGTCGATTGAATGATGTCGGAGAATATACCAGAGTAAATATCAAAGATAGTTATCGAGCAGGACTAGAAATTGTTGGAGGGGTGCAATTGACAAAGCAATTAAATGTGGATGCTGGCTTAACTTTAAGTGCTAATAAAATAAACAACTTTACAGAATTTGTAGATAATTGGGATACTTGGGGACAAGAAACGATTGACCACGGAAAAACAGATTTAGCCTTCTCCCCAAGCTCCATTTTTAATGCGGGTTTAAGTTTTAATGCCTTATCGACGAATAAAAACCAAGATTTGACCTTTGGTTTAAACACAAAATTTGTAGGGAAACAATTTATTGACAATACGGCTAATCAAAATACCGCACTTCCTGCTTATACTTATACCGATTTCCGATTGGCTTACAGCATTAAAACGCCTTTTGTTAATGAAATAGCGATAACCCTTTTGGTCAGAAATATTTTTGATGCCCAATACATTTCTAGTGCTTGGACTTATCGGTATATTTCCGCAGGTTACGATGGTCGGCCAGATGACCCAAGTACTCGATTGGAACAAGGGGATACTTATAATTTAACGGGGTATTATCCACAGGCAGGCCGGAATTTTTTGTTGGGTTTGACGCTTAGTTTTTAGATTAAAGTAGCTTAGGCTTCTAGCCTGAGTAGTCCGCCCAAGTCTACTCAGGCTAGTGGTTTACGCATGAAGTTCTAAATAGTATTTATTGTAACTTTGCGGT
>JAFMDF010000155.1 GCA_017857395.1 Bacteroidota bacterium
TTATTTCGTGTAATTTATGTATTAATCAAAAATTTGAGCGAACCTAGCGTTAAATATAGATTATAATGCTATTGATTGGTTAGACTTACTACCTGCTATTTTGTTTGGTATAGCAGGAATCTTATTTTTTCGAGAATTTCTAAAAAAGAGAGCAGAAGAAAAAGCTAAAAATGGATAGAAAAGCACAATATCATTTAGTAACAGGAATAGCATTTATCGTACCTGCTTTAATATTCCCTTTTCTAAATGTTTTCGATAGTAATTTGGTGAATTTTATTCCTGCTGCTTCTTTTTTGATAGCTACTGCATTTAGTTTTTATTAGTATTTTAAATTAAAAAAATAGACTACGGTTATTTTTTAACGAAGTATACCGTATTAAGAAATAATCATGTTCATCTTGAAAAATCATGTCATCCTGTAATGAATAAAGAAAAAATAATAGCTCAGATATACGAACAAATCGAAACTGTTTTTGACCCAGAAATTCCTGTGGACATTAACGCTTTGGGTTTGATTTATAAAGTAGAAATTGATGACGAAGGCAATGTCTATTTAGAAATGACCTTAACTTCTCCTGCTTGTCCTGTAGCCGAATCGTTACCAATGGAAGTGCAAGAGAAAGTCATGAGTGTGGAAGGTGTCGAAGATGTAGATTTAAGAGTCGTTTTTGACCCACCTTGGTCAAAAGACAGAATGAGCGAAGAGGCACGTTTTGCCTTAGACATGTTCTAAACGAATTTTCCTTTGCCTCCTCTTTACCTTTGTACCTTTAAACCTCTATACCTTTATAATATGAAGATTTCTTCTCAAGACGAATATGGATTGCGCATCTTACTCCGAATTGCTCGGGCAGATGCAGAGTTGGGTTTGAGTATTCCTCAATTAAGCGAATTGGAAGGGATGTCGGAACCTTATGTGGGCAAATTGACTAGAACTTTGCGATTGTCTGGTTTAGTACAAAGTACGCGTGGACATAAAGGAGGTTACGTACTAGCCAAAGCAGTAGACGCTATTACGATTAATGAAGTATTAACTGCTTTAGGTGGTAAATTATTTGACCAAGAGTTTTGCGGTTCGCATGCAGGGGTGAGTAAACTATGTACGAACTCCGTGGATTGTTCCGTTCGTTCGCTTTGGAAAATGGTGCAATTTACCTTGGATAATTTATTGGAAAAAGTTACCCTAGCAGATTTAATGAGTACCGAAGGAGACTCTAATGAACAATTAAAAAATATATTGTTTACGCCGCAAGTTTAGTGTTTTAAATAACGAATAAAAAATAAGTTGGACATTTTGTATCTAATTCCCCACGAATTTATTAACCCCACGAATTATAGTTGGTCAAGTTATTTTTTTTAGAATTACTAAGTATATTATTTTCTATCTTTAAACCAACAGAAAATAATATACTATGAATGAGGAAACAATCAAAGAATTACTCTCCGTTAATTATATCAGAGTCATCGCTGAACGTGAAGGATTTATACAAAAAAATCTATATGAAAAAACCAATTCCTAAATCAGAATCGGTAGTGGCCTATTTAAGATTTAAAGGATGGAAAGTCGTAGATAAATCTGATGGTTATTTTACATTAACTCCTCCTAAAGATGTAACTCCTAACACCATAAAATATAAAATTCCATATTACGAAAAGGAATATGCCTATCCTTTAGTAGCAAGGGAAAGAGTTAGAGAAATTGCTGATTTATATGGTTGGAATCAAGGGAGTTTAATTAAATTATTATCAAAGGAAACGATTGAAATAGAAAATGCGCTACAACATTTAATATTACAAGAAGAAACAGCAGCATAACTAAATTTTTTTAAGTACCAAATCCTTTATAGCCGCTTGAAATTCAGGATGCTGAAACTCAAACCCCGCCATTTCCATTCGAGCTGGAAAAATCTTATTACTATTTAATACCACATCTGCCATTTCGCCCATACCCAAACGCAAGGCTGCCTTTGGTGCAGGAATAGTTATTGCTCTTTTTCCTAGTGCTTTGACCAATTGTTTAGTTAAATCCTTATTGGTTAATGGATTAGGCGTAGTCGCATTATAAAATCCCGTCGTCGTTTCATCTTCCATTAATTTAACAAACATATTGCATACATCATCAATATGTATCCAAGAATACCATTGTCCGCCATCGCCAAAATAACTAGCGGTAAAGAAATTCAGGGGTAAGGTCATTTTTGGTAAAGCACCGCCTTTAGTAGATAATACAACGCCAATACGTAATGCTGCATTTCTAATACCATTCTGTTCGGCAGCTAGTCGAATTGCATTTTCCCACGCGATACAACTTTCTACTAAAAAGCCCTCCTTTCCAATAGCTGATTCTTCTGTTAATTCTTCATTTCCTCTGTCTCCATAAATGCCAATAGCTGCGGCTGACAAATACACTTTGGGTTTATTTTTTAGTTTTTGGATATAGCTAGTTAATAAGTCCGTTGTTTCGACTCGACTGTCTATTATTAGCTTTTTGCGAGATTTTGTCCATAAAGCATCGGCAATACCCGCACCTGCTAAGTTTATCACATACTCCACCCCCTCAAAAGCACGTTCTTCTATAAAGTTTTTACTAGTGTTCCAAACAAAAGTCGGATATTTCGCTTTGGGATTTTTTTTTCGACTAAGATGGGCTACTTGGTAGCCTTTTTCTACCAATAATTGACTTAATCGTTTACCGACTAAACCTGTTCCGCCAGCAATTAAAACTTTTGACATTTTTTCGAGTTGTGAGTTGCGAGTTGCGAGTTTTACGGACTCGAAATTGACAACTACCGTAAAAATAAATAGAATCAGCTCTTTAACAAAAAAGTTGTATTTAGGTTCATATAAAAATCAGCTTAATAACTTCTATAACGAAAATATCTTTTCTATCTTTGATATTATTTTTTTAACCAAACTGTTTCGGTCTATCCAAAGCCGAAAACCTATTTATCAACCAAAACCCGTGAATATGCGTAACTACCTCCGCTTATTAGTTCCTGCTGTTATTGTATTTAGTCTTTTGTTTGCTGCTTGTCGGAATGAACCTAAAATTCCGAATGGACCAGTAGAAAATATTATTACTGCTAGAATTTCTGGCGACCCAGCAAACTTAAATTTTGTTTTGGCATCAGATGGTTCTGCAACTGAAATTTTTAAGTATTTATCTGTGCCAATGGCTAGTTTTGACCCTGAAACTTATCAATTAACACCTACACTTATAAAACAACTGCCTGTTGTCACAGAAATAACAGAAGGAGAATATCAAGGAAAAATAGCTTATGATTTTGAAATATTAGCAGAAGCTACTTGGGATAATGGTACGCCTGTCACCGCAGAAGATTTTCTTTTTACGATTAAAACTGTCCTCAATCCTAACTATACCACCCCTCATGGTTATACAACGGGCTTTATAGACCATTTTATTATTGACACTGAGAATTCAAAAAAATTCCGTGTATATGGTCGTAAGTATATTATAGGTGCACCTGTTATTAGCAACTTTGAAGCTATGCCTAAATATCTTTATGACCCTGAGGGCTTATTAGATAAATATACCATTGAAGAACTAAAAGCTAAAGAAAATCAGGAAAAATTAGCGGAAGATGAAACGTTGAAAGCTTTCGCTAAACAATTTCAGTCTCCCTTCCATTTGAATGACCCAGCAGGTATTTCCTATGCAGGCCCCTACAAAATTGAAAAATGGACAACAGGTCAAGAAATTGTACTTGTAAAAAAGAAAAATTGGTGGGGCGATAAGTTAGTTGATAAATATCCATTGCTAAAAGCAAACCCTGATAAAATTATTTTTAAAGTTGTTAGAGATATTAATGCAGCTATTTCTTTGGCTAAAAATGGGGAATTAGATATAATTAGTAAAATTCCGTGGTCTGCTTTTGTTCCATTACAGGATGATGCAATCATTAAAGAACAATTTGATTTCCATACGCCTAAAAAAATTGCTTACCGATATATCGCCTTAAATAATAATAGCCCTAAATTAGAAGATAAGCGGGTTCGACAAGCTTTGGATTATTTGTTTAATCGAGAAGAAATATTCAAAACCGTTTATTTTGGGTCAAAAACGCCAACAATTGGACCTATTCACCCAACCAAACCTTATTATAATAAAAATCTTTCCATTCGTTCTTTTGATGAGACTAAGGCCAAAGCTTTATTAAAAGAAGCAGGATGGGCTGATTCTGACGGAAATGGTATTATTGATAAAATAATAGATGGGGAAAAAATAGAAATGAATATTGAATTACTTTACGCTAATGGGTACGAAGATTTCGCAAATATTATTGAAATTTTTAAAAGTGATGCCCTTAAAGCTGGTATCAATATCACTCCAAAAACTATCGACTCTCAAAACTTTATGGCCACTCAAAAATCAAGAGATTTTGAGACTATGATTGCAGCTTCTGAGTGGTATCCTTTGCACCAGGATTTGGCTAGCAGATTTCATACTAGAGGCGGGCAAAATTATAGCTCCTTCTCTAATGAAGAAGCAGATGTGTTAATCATGAAATTAAGAAGTACCATTGATGAAGCTCAATTACCTGAAGGTTATTTAAGAATGCAAGAAATTATTCACGAAGAAGTACCTTCTATTTTCATCAATACTGGTAGTGACCGAATTATCATCAACAAAAGATTTAATAATGTTCGAGTAACCAGTGTTAAGCCACATTATTACCTGAATGAATTTGTGGCAAAATCGTTAGCAATCACCGCTTCTAAAAATTAATACTAATTTTCAGACAGTGCTTCCTAAACTTCATGGATTTGATTGTGGAGAACGCTTTGTTCTATGAAATCAAAAACATAAAAGGGGTATCAAATGGGTTTAAAAAAAATCCACTTGATGCCCCTTTTTTATTAGACTTAAATTAAATTTTGTTTATCAAAAATCATCTAACAAGTATTTGTGCACATAATACTTTGTATCATCTTTTCAATATTAATACCAGTTACTTTTCTCTAAAAAATAAAGATGTCGGGCATCGAAAAAACGACCCCGACAAGGAAAAATAATTAATATAACCAAAAACAGTGAAAAGTTACTCTTTTTCCCGATTCCACCAAAATAATAATTGTAATAGTTTACTAAATGTACTCTAATCAGCTAAAGTTTGATTACTTATGCCTCCATAATACCCAAAATGGGTATCGTTTTCGATTCAAAAAATACATCTATAGCAAGTCACATTTTAGCGATTATCGTTTCGTTTATGAGGCTATATCGATAGCCGATTCTATCTGCCACTACTTTAAGGGTATCTCCTGCATGTACTTGAAATGGTTTTGTATAAATAGTCCAACCATCCGCATTTGGGCTATTATTATTTAGCTTATAAGCAAGGGTCGCACTTTCCGTAGTGCAACTTAAGGTTACTTCATTTCCTGCTTGTATAATTTTTGGCTGCGCCACTTTTAATTCTTTCCCACCTTGTCGCATTTTTTCTTTTAATTCCGTTTCTGGTATCAATCCTGTATCTTCAAAAGAAGTCACCCATCTTTGACACTTTGTCCTTAATTCTTGTAGCTTTTTCCCATATTTTGGATTTTTAGCCAAATTATTTAGCTCATAAGGGTCGTTTTTTAAATCAAATAATTCTTCCGCAGGTTTGGTTGGTCTAAACCAAAGCGCTTGTTCGGGCGTCAACTTACCTTCATCTCGCAACCGATATAATTCCTGCATAATTGGCTGTTGCTCTCGATAGGCTACTCGCAAAAACATCGACTTTTCTGGCTCATAATATTTGATGTATTTGAACTGCTTATCCCTAACTGCTCTATTACAATCGTAGGTTTCATCAAATCGGTCTGCGGCAGCATAAATATTTTGTGGTTCTACTTTACGCTGGTATTTCCCTAGAAAAGGTTTCCCATCTAACTTTTTAGACGGTTCAATTCCCGCCATAGATAAAGCAGTAGGACCAAAATCAATAAAACTTATAAAACGGTCGTCTCGTTGTCCTGCAAATAATTGATTAGGAAATCGAATAATCATCGGTACTCGAAGCCCTGAATCATATAATAAGCGCTTTTGTCGAGGCAATGGCCCACCATGGTCGGTGTACCAAACAATAATCGTTTTCTCCAATTCTCCTGCTGCTTCCAATTCTTTTAGCATCTCCCCTACTTGATAATCCATTTGTTTGATATTGGAATACATTTGCCGAATATCTTGGCGTCCAACTTCTGTATCTGGCAAATAAGGTGGTACAGGTACTTCCAAATCCTTATCCACCCATAAAGAATCTTTTGCTCTGGCCCATATTTGTGATTCATGCGTAACGCCATAATTAAAGATAGCAAAAAAGGGTTGACCTGCTTTTTTGTTTTTCCAATGTCCTGTCTTTCCATTTTCATCCCAAGCAGTTACAGAACAACGGAATTGATAATCTTGCTTGGCATTATTGGTACAGTAATAGCCTTTTTCTCGCAACTGTTCGCTAAACATTCTAACACCCGTTGGTGGTAAGGCTTCGTAATGCTCAAAATTAGCGGGCTTTGATTTATACCCATCGAGCACAGATTGTGCAATATCCGTAGCAAACCAAGGCCCTGTACGCATGTGATTTGCCCCAATATGCGTTGGATACATCCCCGTTGCTAACGCTGCCCGACTAGGGGCACAAACTGGCGAAGGCGAATATACATTATCATAACAAACGCCTTCTGCTGCTAATCGACTTAAATTAGGTGTTTGAATGGTGCTATCGCCAAAAGATGGAATAACTGGGCTTAAATCTTCGGCGACTAACCAGATAATATTCGGTTGAAAATCTAAATTATATTGAAAAGGAAGGGTTTCGACCTTTTCTTCCGTTTGTTCGGTTTGCGTGCAACTGAATAGTGCTAAAATGCACAATAGGAGTAGATAATGGTTTTTCATTTTATTGTTTTGATTAAAAAATTAAGACCTTTGACAATTTTGGAAAATGTAGCTTAGACCTCTGGTCTGAGTAGGTGTATTAATGCTACTCAGACCAGAGGTATAAGCTACGTTTGTACATTTGCAAAAATTGTCAAAGAACCAAAAGTTATGATTCTATTCTAACTCAAAATTAACTTTTGCTAACTCCTCTCCATTTACTTGAATCGCTAATTGATGCTTTCCTAAATGAAATTTCCGAGTCGTAATGACTTTAAAAGATTGTCGCTTTTTTAACGATAAATTCGCTCCAGCTACTAAATCCTTAGCCGTCATTTTAAAGACCTTGGGCGCTAATGTTCCATTTACTTTTTGGTAATAAATTACATAATCAATCATTAAAGGCTGCGTGGTTTTTCCTGTAGATGCTACCTCAAAACTAAAATTCAAATAATCACCCACCGCTACTTTTTTATCTGCAATCAACTTATTTACCTGCACTTTTGCTCCTTTTTTATAGCCTAAAATTTCTAATGCCCCTCCATGCCCTTTTTTAAGTAAGGTACGCAAGGCGTGTTTTATCATGCGCATCGTATCTTTATCAGCTGTTTCTGACTGCCAACGTTTTAAAGTTTCCACTACTAAATCAGGGTGTTTTTTACTATGGTCATTTAAATGATTGGCGACGGAACGACGAACATATTCAGATTCATCTTTTTTTAATAATTCTAATAAAGCTAAAGTTGGCGTAGGGTCTTTTTCAAATTGAGGTATTTTTTTACCCCAAGGCAAATAAGGTCGGCTACCTTCGGACACAAATCTTCGCACATGTGGATTTTCATCGGTTGCCCATTTTTTAAATATAGCTAATGTTTTCTCTGGATATTTTATAAAAAATGGTCGCACACCCCATTCTGAACTCATTCTTTTGGTAATTTCATAAAGGGCATTCATAGAAATATCAAAATGATTAAGTCCATTTTTTGCAATATACGCTGCTTTAGTGGCAACTATAAATCGGTCATTTGTTCCTTCTAATTCATCCGAACCATAAGCTGGCAATAAAGAATCTACAATCAATTTAGCAGCAGCGGGGAAATCGTCGGGTAAATAGTTCTCTTGTCCTTCGGTAATTAATTGTAACCGTTCTGAATAGGTCAATACTGGTAATTTAGGGTTGATAAAAGTAATGAATCCTTCCAAATCAAAACTCGTATCTACTTTTTTAAATCGTTTTCCCATGGCAGTTACCGCTGTGGGGTTGAATAAATCTCTAACTTGAAATGTTTCTGCCATCTTAATCTATTTTTTGTTTGTTCTATTGTAAAATAACACATTTATTTTTAATAAATCACCATAGATCAAGGCATAATTATTGATTTTAACTCCTTTGAAATTCCCGACTCGGAACATTCATTTATTTTGCTTTCTTTTGCATTTTATTGTAGTGCCAAGCTCTGCTTTATATAATACAATTTCACCAAACAGAGCTTGGCACTACAGTAAAAATGTCAACCAAACGGCAAAAAATGTTAATTAAGAATAAGCAAATACAATTTTAAAAATAATACAGTTCTAGTTGCCGACTGCATGCCCAACTTTTTACATCAACGACTACTAAAGCCCGTAAATTTGAACTTGATAAAGACGACTGCTATCATTTGCTGCCTATTTTGTTTAATCTTTACTGCCTGCGAACAAGAAAAACCAGTACTATCCGCACTAGTAACGCCCCTTTCTGCAAGGGCGCAATATGAACGTTCGCTCCAAGTAACTGACCCTTTAATTGAGGTGGCTTATACAGAATGGGATTCTATTGGCAATCTAGCTTTTACCCAAAACGTAGAATTGCCAACGCCTTATCGGCAAACAGGTTTTTTCTTAAAAGGTAGAGCGGAAGTGTTAGCTTATGAAATCCCTTTAAAACAAGGCGAACAAATTGATATTCAATTAAATAGTGATTCTACGGATATGCAAATCTTTATGGATTTTTTCCAAAAAAAGAATGGAAAGTGGCATCCAATATTCAAGAGTACTAAAGAACGTAATACTTTTCATTTTATCGTTCCTACTTCCGAGACTTTTTTATTAAGAATCCAACCAGAATTTCATAAAACAGGCAATTACGAATTAAAAATTCTTAAAAATCCGATTTATGCTTTTCCTGTTCTAGGCAAAGGGAATGACGATGTATGGAGTGTTTGGGGCGACCCCAGAGGTGGAGGAAAACGCAAGCATAAAGGCATAGATATTTTTGCTAAAAGAGGTACACCTTTACTTGCTAGTACTAAAGGGTATATTACAAATGTTAGTGACCATGGTTTAGGCGGGAAACAAGTTTGGTTAAAGGATGCTAAAAACCATAATTCCCTATATTATGCGCATTTAGATAAACAATTGGTCGTAAAAGGTCAACAGGTAGCCGTTGGGGATACGATTGGTTTAGTCGGTAATTCAGGAAATGCTCGAAACACCCCATCCCATCTTCACTTTGGTATTTATCGACCTAATAAAAAGGGAGCTATTGACCCACTGCCTTTTGTCAAAATGTATAAAAACAGATTTCTCAATAATGCTGCCACATTAAAATTCGATATTATTAACCAAGGTATTACCCATAATAATGCTAATTTTAGAAGTAAACCCAATGCTAAAAAGTCTTTTATTAAAAAAATAGCAAATGGGCAACCCATTGAATTATTAGGTGCTGCTGGTCGCTGGTATCATGTGCGTACGATGGATGGAGAGGTCGGTTTTATCCATTTTGAATCTGTTAAACAGTTGAAGGCAACTATCTTGAGTTGAAGTTAGGTTTTGCCAATTAGTTTTTCACCACGGAGTGAAGAAGTCCACAGAGTACCTGGATTTTTTTTCCTTATAGCTTGTTTTTATCCCGAAAGAAGGGAATCGTCGTTCCTAGCTTGGGCATTCTTGCCCGAGTAAATTACGCATATAATGTGCTCGGTCGGTCAAGAATGCCCAAGCTACGGTTAAAAGCTATGGTGATTTTTTCTTTTTCTGAATCGTAAACAACGCCCGACTAAAAGATAAAACATATCTATTATTAGTCCAATTCACTCGAACACCGCCTGCCTCAAAAGTACTAAACGGTGTCAAATCTCGCAAATAACGAATGCTAATAGCCCATTTATTATCCAAATTACGAGTTAAGCCCACTATCGTATGATAGTGCCATTTATTAACTGTTCCAAAAGTAATATCCTCGCCATAATCGAATAAAAATAAGTTGGCAGCAACACCTGCTTCTAATTGAATTGGATGGCGTATCTTTTTTTGAAAAGCCGTCAATTTTACTATTATTGGGGAACTTAAATAGAAAAATTTATACCGTTTTTCTCGTTCTTCTAAGATATCATAAGCCTTTGCACCGCCTGGACTTCGCTCGACTTCCCATCTTATACTTAGCAAAGAGTTCAACCTTTTTTCAAACCAAAACCCAGCTTGAAAATTAGCCAAAGCACTAAATTCATTAATTGGTGGAACTGTTGATGCAATGGCATTGGATATACTTACGTCTGCTTTAAAGGTAAACATCGTCGCCCCAGTTTGTAACCCAAATCTCACTTCATTTTGGGCATTTCCAATAATTAATTGCATCATTAGCAATGATAAAAAGAACAGCTTTCTCATAAAAATGGCTTATGGAGGAAAGAAAAATAAATTAAGTAATGAGAAAAGAGTAAGTCCGTTACTGAGACACTCTAAGGTCTTGAATATCCTTGGAGGTCGAGAACCAATAGTGGTCTTAATTTTTAACCGTTACTAAATGGAAGGTATGCTAAAAAGAAAGGCAATAATCATGCAAAGTATATACAACTCTATCACAAATCCTGTAAAATTGGGTCATCTTGTAAAAAAAAAGCCCCACATAAGGTGGAGCTTCCAACTAAACATACTTTGAGAAAACTTTGTGCTATCAGTGGATGATAGCGAAGGAGATGCAAATATAAATAATTTGTTTTAAATATAATAAAAATTTAAAACAAATTTTGTTTTTTATTTTTATGGCTACATTTCTATTTCTCCTTCTTCTATCTTACCTTTAAATCTAGTTTTATGACATTTATAGCTAAGCCTAGTTTGTATCAACGAATTCATTCGACGGGTACAGATAAAATTAGTAGCATATGAAAATCTCAATTTTGTGCTATTTTTGACCTCAGCGAGGTCACAGGTTTTTAGAAAACCAGCTACAAAAATGAATATTCACGACCTCAGAGCGGTCGAATGTTAAAACATGAACGAAACTTATTACATTCGACCGCTCTGAGGTCGTAAAAGTTGCCTTCCCTAACATTTTCTAAAGATTTTTGACCTCGCTGAAGTCATCTAATCCTTATTCTTTTATTATGAAAAAAATTTCACTATCGACTCTTTTAATTTTTTGTTCCATTATGGCATTTACGCAAGATAGATTGACAGGAAAAAACTTTGCCACTCGGGCAGAAGTTATCGCTAAAAATGGCATGGTCGCTACTTCTCAGCCATTGGCTACCCAAGTTGGATTAGACATCCTAAAAAAAGGTGGGTCTGCAGTAGATGCGGCTATTGCTGCCAATGCAGCTTTGGGCTTAATGGAACCTACGGGTTGTGGCATGGGAGGTGATTTATTTGCCATCGTTTGGGATGCCAAAACCCAACAATTATATGGTTTAAATGCGAGTGGTCGCTCCCCTAAATCTTTGACCTTAGCTTACTTTAAAGAAAAAGGAATGACAAAAATTCCTGCTCATGGACCTTTGCCAGTGAGTGTCCCTGGCGCTGTGGATGGCTGGTTTGAGTTACACCAAAAATTTGGTAAACTTTCTATGAAGGAAAATTTAGCCCCTGCCATTCAGTATGCTAAAGAGGGTTTTCCTTTAACGCAATATATTGCCGCTTTATGGGGTAATTCTGTTCCTTTTTATCTAAGGAAAGGTTTTCCAAACGTCACCGAAACTTATACCATAGATGGCAAAGGCAAAATTCCTCAAAAAGGAGATATCTTTAAAAACCCCTACTTAGCAAATACGCTAACTAAAATAGCGGAAGGCGGAAGAGATGCTTATTATAAAGGAGATATTGCTAAAACGATTGCCAATTTTATTCAATCGCAAGGTGGTTTCTTGTCTTATGAGGATTTCATTAATCATAAATCGGAATGGGTTGCCCCTGTTTCTACCAATTATCGAGGTTATGATGTATGGGAATTACCACCGAATGGACAAGGCATCACCGCTTTGCAAATGCTCAATATTTTAGAACAGTATGACTTTTCTAAAATACCATTTGGCAGCGATGAACATCTCCATTATTTTGTAGAAGCTAAAAAACTCGCCTTTGAAGATAGAGCTAAATATTATGCAGACATGGATTTTGCAGATGTCAATGTAGACCATTTGATTTCTAAAGAATACGGCAAAGAACGGCAAGCATTAATCACTGAACGTGCAGGACAATATGAGGCTGGGCAAATCAGCGCAGGAGAAACTATTTATTTGACGACTGCTGATAAAGAAGGCAACATGGTTTCTTTTATCCAAAGTAATTATCGAGGTATGGGTAGTGGTATGGTTGCTCCTGAATTAGGATTTATGCTACAAGATAGAGGTGAATTATTTTCTCTAATCGAAGGGCAAGCGAATACTTATGAACCTGGCAAACGGCCTTTTCATACCATCATTCCCGCTTTTATCACTAAAGATGGACAGCCTTTTATGAGTTTTGGGGTAATGGGAGGTGATTTCCAACCAATGGGGCATTGCCAAATCGTGATGAATATGATTGATTGGGGCATGAATATTCAAGAAGCTGGAGATGCACCAAGAATTGACCATACAGGTTCTTCTACCCCAACTGGAAAACTAGCGAAAGGGTCTGGAAAAATTCGACTGGAAAGTGGGTTTGATTATGAAACCATTCGGGAATTAATGATTCGAGGACATGAAGTTGGATTTGGGCTAGGCATTTATGGAGGCTATCAGGCGATTATGTATGAAACAGAACGAGGGATTTATTTTGGAGCTTCGGAGAGTCGAAAGGACGGGCAAGCTGCGGGGTATTAAACGGTTGCCAGTTGCCAGTTTCGAATTACCCGTTAGTCCAACTGGCAACTGGCAACTGATTACATCATCATCGCTCCAAAAATACCAAACACAATCATTAACGCATAAAAACCAACAATAATCGCCATAAAAATACCCCAAAATTTATAATGGGATTTTAATTTACCAAAAGCTTCTGTCAGTATTGGTTCGTCATTCAGCTTTAAAGCTCGTTGCGTTTTAGTAGCAAATTGGTAACTATACAAAGTAGGAATGAACCAAATGAGCGAAAAAATCAAATATACCGCAGCTATCATACCGCCAGACAACATGGCAAAAGCAGGATTATCTGACATTTCTGGCATGCTACTAAATATTGCACCTGCTGAAAAAGAGCCTAACACCATAAAGCCAATAAAAACAAAATTTACAATGGCTATAAACTTAGCCCATTTAGCCGTTTCGCCTAAAAAGCCTTTGGCGGCATCAGAAAGGCCTGTCTGATTACTTGCATAATTTCCATCTAGAATTTCGGATTCCATGTTTAAAATGTTTTAAAGTGGTTTAAAATAATCATTTACATTCATCAAATCTATCCAAATTTTCACTACTATTCAAACTATTTTGCCTAATAATTTTCTACCTTCATCAATCTTAGCATAATTTTCAACTGTTATTAAAATCGTTTCGACGTTGCCTATTTACTTGCTAAGTAAGCAACCTCACAACATAAATCACCAATTATTCCTCTCCTAAATTTATTATCTTAAAAGTGTTGCAACTTTTTTGCTGCGCTTCGGTCTTTCTCCATATACTCATTAAAATCACCGACCAATCAACACCCAATGTTTCGTAATTACCTTAAAGTTGCCCTGCGTAATGGCATTAAAAACAAGCTTGTTACTTTCATTAATATTTTTAGCCTTGCCTTAGGAATTGCCGCTTGTTTACTTATTTATTTATTTATCCAAGATGAACGAAGTTTTGATGCTTTCCATGAAAAAAAAGCGCAAATTTATCGCCTAGACGAAGTACAAAGTTTTCCTGGCACCAATACCCAAAAAGTTGCTTTATCTATGCCCGGTATGGGCCCAAATATGCAAAAAGACTATCCTGAAATCTTAAATTACACGCGTTTTTGGGGTCGTGGTCGACAATTATTTGAAAAAGGTGACCAGCGATTATTGATAGAGAAAACAGTTGCTGTCGATAGTACTTTCTTACAAATTTTTGATTATCAATTATTAGCAGGCGACCGAGCAACTGCCTTGAATGAACCGAATACAATTGTGCTAAGTCAGGAAACAGCTAATAAATTTTTTGGCAATAATAATGCAATTGGGGAGTCTCTAAAGTATGGAGATGAGAATTTTCAAATAACAGGAATCATTGAAAATGCCCCAGAAAATACGCACCTCCAATATGATATCCTAGTATCTATTCCCACTTTCAAAAAGGACAATCCTAATTTTGACAATCAATTTGGTGGAAATTTTTTGAATACTTATTTACTCTTTGAATCGGCTACAGATGTAGCGAATTTAGAAAGTAAAATGCCCGATTTCTTATTGCGCCACATGCCACCAGATGATGATAGTGGGCAAACAATCAATGATTTTTATAAGATATTTTTCCAACCATTAACCGATGTCCATTTAACCTCTATGGACATTGAACATGATTACCAAAATTACAGAAAATTCAATGGCGCTTACTTGGATATTTTTGCACTTATTGGCTTTTTCATCTTGCTAATTGCAGGTTTTAATTTTATGAACCTCATCACTGCAAGGGCTTCTCATCGTTGGAAAGAAATCGGCGTTCGGAAATCTATTGGTGCGCTCAAACATCAATTATTTAGTCAATTTGCCGTAGAATCTATGCTTTTAGGCGCAGTCGCTTTTACTTTAGCTTTGCTAATTGATTGGGCTTTTATGCCCTTTTTAAATCAACTAATTGGTCGAACTTTATCTTTTAGCTATTTCTTAGCCCATCCAATGCTATTAGTCATTGGTTTTCTATTGACCGTTGGATTAGGCTTCTTGGCAGGTATTTATCCCTCTTATTATTTGGCTTCTTATGACCCAGTGGAAGTATTACGAGGTGGAGATGTCAAAAATAATAAGTCTATTTTCCGCAGTGCTTTAGTCGTTGTTCAATTTGGGTTAGCGATTGCCATGATTGTAAGCACTTTAATTGTCGTTCAGCAGTTAGGTTTTATGCAAAATAAAGACATTGGTTTTGACAAAGACCATATTATGTTGATTGGTATGAATGGAGAGGCGAATGATAAATTTGAGGTCATTAAACAAGAACTCAAACAAAATAATTTAATCAAAGGGGTGACGGCATCAGGGCAACGAATCGGTAATAATTTCCACCAATGGGGCTTTAAACTACGAATCGATTCTGTCCAAAATATGACACCGAGTAATCTTAATGTAGATTATGATTACTTGGATGTTTATGACATCAATGTCAAACAAGGGCGTAGTTTCTCAAAAGAACACGCTAGAGATAATGGATTTGCCTTTATTATTAATGAAGCCTTTGCTAACGAAATGAATTTAGCAGATCCTGTCGGTATGGCAGCGGGACATGGTTGGTATGAAGATGATTCTTTGGGAACTATTATTGGCGTGGCAGAAGATTTTAATTTCAATTCTTTGCACTATGAAATCAATACATTAGCCATGGTGGTACATCCAGATTGGGGATATGATGAATTATCGGTTAAAATTAGTAGCGAAAATATTCCTGCTGCGATTGCTACAGTTGAGCGAATTTGGACCGAACAAGTTCCAAGTATTCCTTTTACTTACTCTTTTTTAGATGAACATTTTGACAAACTCTATGATACCGACCAACAAATGGAATCAGTCGTCACTATCATGGCATTACTGGCAATTTTTATTGCTTGTATGGGCTTATTTGGATTAGCGGCCATTACTACGGAGAGAAAAATTAAAGAAATTGGTATTCGTAAAATTTTAGGTGCTTCTATCCTTCAAATCATGACGGATTTGTCCAAGAATTTTGCAATAATGATTGGTATTGCCTTTCTAATTTTTAGCCCTTTTACTTATTTTTTAATGAATGGTTGGTTAGACAATTTTGCTTATAGTATTGATATTAATCCAATGACCTTTTTACTTGGTGGTTTTCTAGCGATGATGATTGCTATTTTAACCATTAGTTATCATACGTTTCGGTCGGCTCGGGCGAATCCGATTAAGGCTTTGAAAGTCGAATAAAGATATTTCTCCATATAAATCCGTTGTCTTTATTAATCCGTTGGTGAAAATTTAATACCAACGGATTAATAAAGACAACGGATAACTGATTTATTTTCCTTTCAAAATCGCCCAAACCAACTCCTTAGTCAAAGCCTTCCCATTAGCCTTCGCTCGAATAGCATCAAAAGTATAGCGAAAATCACAACCCGTTTTCCATTCACTACAACCATAAGCCGTCTTTCCTTTCATAATGGTTCCGTTTTTACACAATGGGCAAGTAATTTTATCTGGAACAGCAGTTTTCTTAGCCACTTTTTGAGCAACCTTGGCTAATTTAGCTTTTTTCCTATCTACTTTTTTAAAAGGGGTTTCTTTATACTTCGTTTTGGGTTTTAAGTATAAGTCAAATTGTTCATTGAAGACTAAATTACCATTCAATTTCCGTCCGTGTTCTTCAAACCCTCTTAACTGGATAGTTGAACCATGTTCTATTAAGCGAACCAATTGTAATTCAGGTATCTCCTTCGCTTTAAAGCTAAAGGGCAATCGAAAAGAACAACCTGTTTTCCAATTACTACAGCCGTAAGCCGCTTTACCTTTTAATAATTTACCATTTTTACATTTAGGACAAGTCTGTTCATCAATCCCTACTTTCTTCTTTTTTGGTGCTTTCCGCTTTGTCCCCAAAGTACTTGTCCGACTATTTCCTTTACTATCACTTCCACTACCCCATCGTTTATTGACCTCCCTTGTCACAGGCGCTAAACGGGGCGTACTCCTATCCGCTGATACTTCACTCACCAAATCGGTCACCATTTTTCGCATGCCTCCAATAAATTGTTGAGCAGCATACTCGCCTTGTTCAATATCTCGGAGTTGTTTTTCCCATTGACCTGTTAACTCAGCAGATTTCAATAAATCACTTTTAATGGTATCAATTAATTGAACGCCCATACCTGTTGGAATAAGTAACTTTTTTTTACGTTCCGCATATTTTCTTCTAAACAAGGTTTCTATGATATTCGCCCTAGTGGACGGACGCCCAATACCATTGGCTTTCATCAATTCTCGCAATTCCTCATCGTCTACTTTTTTACCCGCGGTTTCCATTGCCCTTAGTAATGTTGCTTCGGTATAATATTTAGGTGGCTTGGTTTGTTTGGCAACTAAATCAGGCACATGCGGCCCATTTTCGCCTATTTTAAATGCAGGTAAAATACGTTCTTCATCCTTCTTTTTATCCGTATCTTCTTCTCTTTTGACTAAAGAAGTTGTCTTTTTGGGTGGTTTTGGATAGAGTACTCGCCAACCTGGTTCTAATATTTCTTTACCTGTTGCTTTAAAAGTGATATGGTTTGGAAAGTTATCTTTTTTTGGCTTTTTACTATCCGTTTCTTCTTCTTCAAGCATTCTTTTTTTATCAAAATCTTCGGCCTTTTTCACCCCTCCAATCACTACCGTATTTGACACCAAACAATCAGGATAAAAAGCGGCAATAAATCGTCTAGCAATAGCATCATAGACATTTTGCTCCGTCAAAGGCAAGTTTTTCTCTACACCTGTTGGGATAATCGCATGGTGATCGGTTACTTTTTTATCATTAAAAACTTTACCCGATTTTCGGATTTTTTGCCCTAATAGCGGTTGAGTAAATTGGCTATAATTGGTCATCTTGCCTAAAATTCCTGCAATTTTAGGATAAACATCGTTCGGCAAATAAGTCGTATCTACTCTTGGATAAGTGACTACTTTTTTTTCATAAAGAGACTGTACTAACTTTAAGGTGTTATCTGCCGAATACCCAAATCGTTTGTTACAATGCACTTGTAAACTGGTTAAATCGAATAGTCGCCACGGGGCTTCTTTGCCTTTCTTTTTGCTAAAATCTAGGATTTCAAAAGGCTTATTTTCTACTTGCTGTAACCACGTTTCCCCTTCTACTTTTTTATGGAATCGCCCAGATTCACAATTAAATTGTGTGTCTCGATAAAGTGTTTGTAATTCCCAATAATCTTTCGGCACAAAATTGATAATTTCTTTATGTCGTGCGACCAACATTGCCAAAGTAGGCGTCTGCACTCGACCAACCGACAGCACTTGCTTATATCCACCATATTTTAGCGTATATAATCGAGTGGCATTCATCCCTAATAACCAATCTCCTATCGCTCTGGAAAAACCTGCATAATATAAATTATCATAATTGGAAGCATTTCTTAAATTTTTAAATCCCTCTCGAATCGCTTCTGGTGTCAATGAAGAAATCCACAGTCGCAACACTTTTCCTTTATACTTCGCCTGGTTCATCACCCAACGCTGAATCAATTCCCCCTCTTGTCCAGCATCCCCACAATTAATGACTACCTCTGCTTGTTTGAATAATTTTTTGATAACACCAAATTGCTTTTTGACCCCTTTATTGGTAATTAACTTCGTCTCAAATTTCTCAGGTTGAAGTGGTAAGGTGGGTAAAGCCCATTTTTTCCATTCAGGCTTATAATCATCGGGCGTTTTTAAAGTACATAAATGCCCAAAAGTCCAAGTAACGGCATAGCCATTTCCTTCAAAATAGCCATCTTTTCTGGATTTTGCGCCTATGATGAAGGCTATTTCTCTCGCTACTGACGGTTTTTCCGCTATACAGACTTTCATTTATTGATGTGTGTTTTCTTGTGTAGTTTTTGCTAACTAATCCTACCGATTGTGGGCAATTTTGAAAATTATATGCCAGAAGGTTCTAAAAATTTTTCAACTCGGTTTACATTTGTTTGAATATCTTTAGGTTGAATCACAATATTTTTACCCGATTCCAAATAGGAAAATATCTTCTCATATAATGATTTAAATTGCGAAAAAGCTAAACCTGCCTTAATCATTTCTAATAAAAGTTCTTCTATCAAATGCTTTTTCTTGCGTTCCATTTCCCTTATCATTCCTTTTCCCATCGGGTCATCTTGAATTTCTCTTAATTTACTAATTAGCGTATCAGTTTTTTCGATAATTTCAATTTTTGAAATCACTAAATAAGGTTCACTACTCATAAAAATTAATTTTAATTAATCCTTTTCTAAAAGTTTGTTTTTTAGCATTAGGCTCAGTTTGACTAAAAAGGTCTTTCCAGTATTCGTAAGTTAACTGAGCAAAGATAAAATGAGGATGTCCGGGGTAACTTCTTGCAACTATATATCCATCTACATTACCTTCAATTTTCCATTAACGGGCTTATTTTATCTTCACTTTTTCTAAAAACTCGATAATCTATAAAAGAAACAACATCTATATCATTGGGTTTAATTTTCAAGGTAGTAAAACTGCCATTCACAAATTGAAAAAGAATGTTTCCGATTTCTTTTTCAATTTGCTGATTATGCTTTAAATACTGTTCAAATATTTGTTGTCGATGTATTTTTCCCTTACGCTCTTTTACAAAGATATGCTCAAAATCTACCAAAGACAATTCAATAATTTCTTTGGGTGTAAGGAGTCCATGTTCATCAAATTGAAGTTCCATTTTGGTAGGGTTTGTGTTTTCTCCTAGAATTATCAACAATAAAGATACACAAAAAAATTAAAATCAAATAAATTTAAATCAAAAAGTTTTATTAATTCAATTTCTCACTGCCATCACAGGATGCATTTTTGAATGCTTGATAAGCTGGAATAAAGATAAAAAGCTACATAACTTATTGGAAAGGAGAGATTGCCATGCTTGGCGGAAACACTCTAAGAAAATTCTAGGTAAGTTTTTCATTTGTCATCTATTATCCGATAATTTTTCATTTATTAGGCATAGATGTTATTTTTTGGGTATTTGGTGTTTTCCCAACGGATTCTTCAATGATTATTAAAAAATTGATAGTGTAATATTGAATCTGATAAGGTCTAATATCCGTGTTCCTTCATTAATCCGTGGTATATAATCACTACCACGGATTAATAAAAGAACACGGATAATTTACAATCTTTTTAAAAATTTACAATCTTAGATTGGTAGTCATCTATCGACTTTTATTAGTTACTCATCCTGCGTTAAGCCCGTTTCTTTTTACGTTCGTCCACCAAATTCCGCAATTCTACAAAAGGAAATAACTCTGCTGCCTCCGTTTCATCCAAAACCGACCATTCTACCCAATCAATTTCTGTAGCAGCGTCATATTCTCCAATCAAAGCATCCAACAGAATAAAGAGCGCATTTTTTTCCCAAACTGTTTGGTTAAAATTTCGGACATTTACTTCTATCCCAAATTCATTATCTGTCAGTACATACCGAAAAAATAAATCATCGTAACTAAAATCAATAGCTCCCATGGAGATAGTTAAATCATTACTCTCTAACCTTGGTCGGAAAGCAATAAACTGCCAATTTGGATGTTTGGGTGCGTACCTAATTAATTGTCGAACCGTCTTAAAAGCCTCTTTGATACCATCCGCAGAGACGATAAATTCTTTTATTTCGCCTTCTAGAATTGGACTTAATTCAAAAACCAAGTGTTTGTTGAGTTTTTTAAGCTCCTCGCTTATTTGGTGCAATACTTCTACTCTTCGCTCTTTATGCTCTGTCCCGTAATAAAGCAATGGTTCATTTTTGAGAAACCAAAGCCAGAATTCTGCTATTTTCTTTTGTCTTCTAATGTTTTCAAGCTGCATACATGTTTGTTTTGTAATAATTACAGCGATGCATCCTTATATTCATAAGGAACTAAGAGTTTGAAATTTTCAGAAGGAGAAGGATAAAATAAAAAGCTTAAAGTCTATACCCTCTTTGTTGCAAGACAAATAACCGTTATGCTATCTTTCTTTTCTTAAAAAATTCAATCCATGCATTTTAATTCACTCAATTATTTTTTTTAGCTAAATTTGTTCTTCAGTTTTTTCAAGTAATAATTTAACGAATAGCAAAATCATCCCTTGATTTTTTTTGTGTGCAGCTTTCTTTTACAATGGGTAAGTATAGTTTTATAGGAGGGAGGGTAATAAAATGG
>JAFMDF010000156.1 GCA_017857395.1 Bacteroidota bacterium
TAATAACGGATTAAAAATAAGTTGGACATTTTGTATCTAATTCCCTACAGCCTGCTCCGATTCAATTGGATGATTATAATTGTTCAAGTTACTTAAATTATAAATTTCAAAATCGCGCTTTTAAGTTGATTTTTCTAGCATTTAAACCAGTAGGTTTGGAAACCTAACAAATACTGGTTTTCTCCTTTTTGTTTATACCACCTTTACTATTACTTCAAACTTTATTCACATCACTTTTTGATTATTACTGGTACTTGTACTAGCATTAGATAAATTGATAATTATCCGTTGCCAATCAATATATATAGGTGGCAACGGAAGTATGTCAACGGATTTGACGAGCTAGATGAAATATTAAGTGATTTTTTAATATCAATTTTTTATCTGACACCCTAATAATCAAGAACACTTATTCTATAAAATTTCATAACTAAAAACAAAAACAATGGAACAAATTGACCATCTTATTACACGCAACGAAAACACTCGTTGTGTATGCTTTAATCCTATTAAACCCGTTTTGATAGGTTTAATCTTTTCCCTAAGCCTGTTCAATTTTAACCTTAACGGGCAAACTTGGTTTGAAACCTATTCAAGCGGGGAAGACCATAGTATCCCGATTAAATATCCAGGAGATGACCACCATTTTTTCCTGCTATATTCGGCGGACAATACAGATTATGAGCGAAGGATTGATAACCGTACAGGGGCTACATTGGGCGAAAAAAACTTAGGGGAAAGTTTGGGCAGAATTATCAAAACAACGGACGGAGGATATTTGAAAGTTGGGGCCAGAATAGAAGGAGAAGACCAGCAAATCCTAGCCACTAGATTGGATAGGAACGGCAATAATCTATGGACCAAAAGTTATTCTCCTGACCCTTTTCCCTTTGTACTAAGAGATAATTCGACTGAGCCTAGGGCAATTGAATTACCTTCTGGTGATTTTGTCCTTGCAGGTTCAGGAGGTGCACCAGCCCCTTTTGCTACTCAAAGTTTAATCATTCGAATCAACCCGCACAACGGAGATATTATTTGGCAAAAATTCATAGGTGGCGTAGGTCGAGCAAATGTAGCCTTTGGCGTTTTTCCTGCATCAGATGATGGTGTTTTTGTACAAGCTTTGGCAGCATTGGGTTCCAGTAATGCAGGACAATTTTTAATAAAAATGGATGAAACTGGAAATACCTTATGGCAGGAAGGGCCCAACCCACATCCGATAAATACTACTTTCTCTGCTTTTTTTGACATTTCCCCTACCAACGACGGAGGTGTTGCTTACAAAGAAAACATCGGCGATATAGAACGATTTAGGAGGTTAGACAAGGATGGAAATGAAGTATGGACGAATGAATCGGCTACTGGATTTTTGCGCACTATGATGGACGGTTCTTTGGTCATTTTTGACGTAGTGGGAGATGCTGCGGCAAAAAATTATCAGCTAGTATTAAATGAGGTAGATGGAGGAGGAAATTTGATTAATCCTCAAAATTTTGACCTTACTTTAGGGACGGCTACTAGGTTAAGTGATTATTCCATTATGGGTAATTCTGATGGTAGTTATACCTTGGCTGGTTTGGCTACTACTTCTTTGAATTTTCCTTTTAAACCCAATTCTTTATTTGCTTGGAGGACAGGTGGTATTGTGGCCGACTGCGATGCTGTAAACATCGAAGCAGGAGAGGGGCAAATTAAAATTACCAATCTTACGGCTCCTATTGAAATAGTAGAAGTCTACGACCGAAACTGGCAGCAAGTCTTTCGCTGCGAAGGCACCGATTGTGGCAGCGAGCAACTTATTACTGGTTTATCGGCGGGCAAACATTATGTGAAAGTGCAATTTTATGATGCCAATTGGCAATCTATTTGTCGCTTGGATAATGTGGAGGTAGCAGTAACGGATGGCGGTGGTTGTGACCCTGCTATTTGTCAGGGAGATATAAACTTATTTTCTCAGGCAGCAATAGATGCCTTTTGCGGTTGTGAGGAAATTGGCGGGAGTTTGGTAATTAGACCGTCAGAAGGAACTATCACCTCCTTATTACCATTAGCTGGATTGAGAAAAGTGGGCGGAAATCTTATAATTGACGGAGCTATTGATTTACTGAACCTGAATGGGCTAAATGACCTCGAAATGACAGGGGCGGATTTTGTTTTAAATAATGTTAAAACGCTAAAAAATATTAATGCCTTGGCGAAATTGCACACCGTTGGTGATTTATTGGCAGTCGAAGGCTGTGAAGAATTAGCATCTTTGGCGGGGATGCAATCTTTAAATACTGCTAGTAGAATAAGTATTCAAGTTTGCCCCAAGTTAGTAGACATTCAAGCCTTAAACAGGATTACTACGCTACATTCGTTGACTATTACGCTGACAGGGTTAAAGAATCTGCAAGGACTAAATAATTTAGGGAGTATCGGAGAAGGTGCTCCGATAAAGAATGGACTCGGCATCTTCGGAAATATGAAACTGATTTCCTTGGAAGGATTGAACAATTTGAGAAGAGTAGAAGGGCCTGTTAAAATAGGAGGAAATTCGGTTTTACCTTCTTTAACTGCCTTACAAAATTTAAGGTTCATAGATAATAGGGAAGGGACGGGAGACATTGCGTTATCCATCAGACTAAACGACGTTTTATCCGATTGCTGCGGCATCACCCGCATGATAGACGAAGACCCAACCAATGGACAAATTTTTGGTGGGGACGTCCTCCTTGAAGATAACCCGGCTTTTTGTAGTTCAGTAGCAGAAATTTTAGCGAATTGCCAAGACCCACCAATTGCTTCCTGCGACGATGTGGTTATTGAAGGAGGGGATAGTCAAATCAGCATTTTTGGTCTGAATGCGCCAAGAGAAATTGTAGAAGTCTATGACCCCAACTGGAATTTAGTTTTCCGTTGTCAAGGCACAGATTGCGGTACGGAACAGACCATTACGGGTTTAAGTGCTGGCAGACATTTTGTAAAAGTGCAGTTCTATGATAATGACTGGAAATGGATTTGTGGTTTAGGAACGGTAGAAGTCGAAGTTGGAGGCGGCACAGGTTGCAATAATCCCGATTATCCAGCTATGGCAGCTTTCGCCAATACCCTAATGGACCAAAGTAATACCATTAATTGGGATGCCAATGACTGTGATATTTGTAATTGGACAGGGGTAACTTGTAATGGAGCTGGCAGAGTAGAAAAAATTGAATTAACCAACTTGCCACTTAGAGGAACATTAGCGCCTGAAATTGGACAATTGTCTGCACTAAAAGTATTTATAATAGAATCTGTAGTGGCTTTAAGTGGTTCGATACCATCAGAAATTTCTAATTTATCCAATTTGGAAATATTGTCTATTGTCACGGAACTAGAAGCCCCTATTGGCCTAGAAGGAGGCATCCCTGTAGGTATTACTCAGTTGACTCGCTTAAAATCGTTGACTATTCAAGGTAATGTTTTTAGCGAACCCATTCCTGCTGACATTGGAAATCTTACTAATTTAGAGGTTCTAGATCTATCCTATAATAAGATACCAGGGGAAATCCCAACTTCGATTGGAAACCTGGTTAAATTACATATACTCAAATTAGAGCATAATAATTTGACTGGAAATATACCTAGAGAATTGGGTAATCTAAGTCAATTGAAAAAACTCATTTTGGGTGAAAAATTTCGGTCTGGTACTTTTTTCTTTTATGGCTTAAACAACTTGACAGGTGCCATTCCCTCAGAATTAGGCAATCTAAGCCAATTAGAAGAGATAGACTTTACTAGTAATCCTTTATCAGGAACGATACCAGCAGAATTGGGTCAACTCAAAAAAATAAAACGAGCGATTTTTCAAGCTTTTGAAGTTGTTCGTCCTACAGGTAGAAGAGATTTCGGTAAATTAGAAGGTTGTTTTCCGCCTGAATTATCCGTTTGGTGTGATAATGGGGCAACGGTATCCTTTGAAGGGCATTTAGATTTGCCATATCCAACGACCAAATTCCCTACTTTTTGTGATAATATTGTCAATAACCCGACGGATGCGGGCATTTGTCCATCCTCTGGAAATTGTGATGCCATTAATATACAAGGAGGCGAAGGAACCATTACGATTACTGGATTAACAGCCCCAAATGTAATTGTAGATGTTTTTGATATTAATTGGAATGGGGTATTCCGCTGTGTTGGTCAAGAATGTTCGGAAACGGAAGTTATTACGAGCCTTTCAAGTGGTACTTACCGAGTCAATATCCAATTTTTTGAAGCTGATTGGACGCCAATTTGTCGGCTAGAAAATGAATTGGTAGAAGTGGGTTCGAATGGAACACCTTCCTGCGAGGATGTAGTGGTTACGGATGATAATGGAGCGATTGATATTGCAGGGTTGACCGCACCCATAGAAATTGTCCGCATATTTGATTTAGATAATGGCTGGCGACAAGTTTTTGAATGTAATAATGACTGCGAAGATTCCCAAACCATTTCTGGGCTAACTTCCCGAAACTATCTGGTTAAAGTGCAGATGTACACCAATAATTGGGGGTGGATTTGTGAGCGAAACATTGAATTTTCTTTCGGTGCAGGTTCCAGATATACTTCATCGGAATTATCCAAAATGATTCAAGCTGATAAAATATTGACCATTTCACCGAATCCTGCTCGCTATGCAATCAATTTAGATACCAAAAATTTAAAAGATAAAACGGGCACTATTCGGGTTTATAATACGTATGGGGAATTAGTAGAAGTGTTTGATAATCAGTTATTTAATTCCTTTACAAAAACCATTGATGTGAGTAGTTATGAAAATGGATTATACTACTTAAGTGTAAAAGTGAAGGGTTTGCGGATGGTGACAAGGCGTTTTGTAGTGGAGAGTTTAAGATAAAGTACGTTAAATGACGGGTATCCTTCTAGATCAGTTTTAGTGGCTCGTTTTAGAAGGATTCCAAAATAAAATATTAAATTTTAACAAATATTATTTTTCCCATAATTCAAATTATGTTAAGTGATATGTGCACGTGAATCTATTGCTAATTTTATTTAGGAATCTCCTGAATAATTTGCTTTTTTATTAAGAAGAAATTGTCACTTTTTCATAGCTTTTATTCAGTAGGAATAAAATCAGGAGCGAGTATTAAATAACTTAAAATCCCCTGTCGAGCGACAAAAGGTAGCAATAGAGTGGGTAAAATTGTTTTTGAATCGTTCCTAAAACCCATTTATAAGTAAATAAAAAACAAATACTTGCCATTTTACCTAGTCACAAAAAAACAAAAATATTAATTGTTACAGACCCTTTAAGCAGGCAAATTGCAGTTAATTCTTAAGTCTACCTACTTTTATTTAAAGTTCATTTAGGAACTAATGTAAATTACTTCTTTTTTGAGAATCATAAATAAGGCATTATTGAAATTTAATTTTTAAAAAAGATGGGTACTTTTTCTAGGCGATTAAAATTCGCCAATTTATTAAAAGTTTACCCTTATTGAATAGTTTAACTATTCATTTTTAGAAATAAATAAATACTAATGTCAAAGATAATTTTCTACCTAGCACCTCGACTATTGCTCATTGCCTTTAAGCATTATAAAGAACGCTTTCTCCTACTGTTAAGGCTCCTCCTACCTTTACATTCCGACTATACCCCATTATTTAATTGGCACAGATTTCGGGTTGACCGAGCAAGTTCACTATACTAAACATTTAACATTTAGTATCGTGCTGGAAATAATTATGCATTGTTCAGCTATGCCAAATCTTTGAAATCTACCTGCTGCACAGAAATAGTAAACAGACAGTGACGACGCTATGAGCCTTAAAAAATTTCGACCTGTAAAATAAAAAAAAGGCTTAAAAATTCTACTATCAAATGACCTCAGAGAGGTCAAAAGTCTTTAGAAAATGTTAGAAAAGACAACTTTTACGACCTCAGAGAGGTCGCACATAATAAGTTTTATTCATTTTTTAACATTCGACTGTACTTAAGTTCCTCATTACCCATTAAGCCACGAATGAGTAATGTAATTTGTAGTCACCCAATTTATTGGGTAGACTCATTAGGCTGATAATAAGCCTTTTACAAGTCAGCCCAATAAATTGGGCGACTACTTTTGAGAAACGCTAAAAGAATAGGAAAGAAAAAATATGAACACCATCACTTCCTCCAGAAGCAAATACGAGCTAAACGAAGCGGGCATTATTGTTCAGGAAGCAATGAACGATAAGTACCTTGATTTAGATATGGCAAAAGAAGAAGTGGCAACTTTTGTAAAACTAGCGGCTGGAAAAAAAAGGACCTTATTGGTCATCTCCAATCAAAATAAAGGAATGTCCAGAGAAGCACGAAAATATTATATAAGTGATTTTTTAGCGAATCACACGACGGCTGTAGCCCTTTGCACCAACTCTAAATTGATGAAAATGATAGGTAGCTTTTTTTTAGGATTTCATAAACCGCCTTATCCTTTCAAGATTTTTGATGATAAGGAAGTGGCTTTGGAATGGTTGAAGGGATATGTGGAGCGATAGTTTACGGGATAACTTACCTGTTACCCCGTAAATTTTCTACCAAGCTGTGGCATAATCAAAGTCACGGGGTAATGGAAAATTACCCCGTGACCAAGCAACCAAAACTTAATAAACCATGCAGACTAAACCAACAAACAAACACCTCCAACTCGAAAAATTCAGCCTCCATCTGAAAGCAGATGGCATTCTTCGAGTCACTTATAATAAAGGCGTTAAAATTGATTTAGATACGGTGTATCAAATAAGAAAAGTAGGCCTCTCAATAGTGTCTGACAGAAAAATTTATTTCCTAATTGATGCTGGTGTAGCCAATGGGGTGACTAAAGAAGCCTATGAATACCTCCAGCAAACGGAGGAATGGGAACGGGTTGGTGGCTTTGCTATTCTGACTTATTCTTTGGTCGCACGCATCATGGGAAATTTTTCGATCAAGCGGTATCCTGTGCGCTTTCCCAAAAAGCTTTTTGATAAAGAGGAAGCGGCAGTAGCCTGGTTGAAAAGGTTGATGGAAACGTAAGCGGTTAAAGTCGGTTGTCGACTTGTCTGATAATGGCTTAGTCTAACGACACCCCATAAGTCTAAAATAGGGATTTTAAGGGCTAAAGCCCTGACCCTGTCTGTAGAAAAAAGTAAAATATCCTTAAAATTTCAGAGGAACTTTAGCTTCGACCCCATAAAATTGATGGTGACGAAGCTACGCTCCTTAAAAATCTACTAAAACAGTATAATATCTACAGACAGAGCCGAAGCTAAAGCTCCTAAAAAAAGATGTGGGGTGTCGTTAGAATGGCTTAGTGCCTGATACAGATGGAGATATGGTTGCCAATGAAAGTATTGGAGGCGGAGGGGATTCAGATGAAAATGATTCGACCCCGACCACTTTTAATTGTCAGATAACTAAGAAGTCGAGGATAACGATTAATCAGAATTAAAAAATAAAAAATACTATGTCACAAAATAATAAAAAATAGAATTGTTTCTAGTGATTAAAAAAAGGATATTACTCCTTTATCTATTATAAAGGTAAAATTTCTTTCTTCAATACTCCTAAAATAACTTTCCTCCATTTCTAAGAGAATCATTTTAAGCCAAACTCAATTAAAGAACCTATGTCTTTTGTTTTTACAAAGACAGGGCTTTCAATATTATTAAGGAAAAATAATATATATCAGAAACAGCTTAAAAATGAATAATTTTCTTAGAAAAATTCCTGTTTTAAAAAAAATTGGAACATTATTTCTAGTGGGAAAGGATGATTTATTTGCTCAATCTAATAATGAAACAACCCCTACAGATTCTCATCTCATCAATATGGGTGTAGTGGGTATAGAACCACAAACTGCCAATAACCTAAAGTTATACAGACTCTTTTTTTTTTACTTATTAGTGATTTTCAACATCAGTAATGCTTCTTTATTCGCCCAGACTGCTTATAACGTTTATTACGTTCCTATGCCTACGGACGAAGTGCATACTTCTTTAAAAACCTTTACAACGGCACTAAATCGGTCTATCGGAAACGAGATGCGAACCGTCCTTTCCGTTGCACCCACAGAGGAAAACACCATTATCTATTATGACCATTGGGAAGATGGGTATGAAGCAGATAATGAAAATCCAGTACAATCAACTTCCTTTGTTTGGGGAGATGGAAATGCGGCTAATGGAGATGTAAGTGCCATTTGTACGACCTGTACAGGTGATTTGATTGGTCCAGGAGATGTAATTACGCTCGACAATTTGATAACCTTACCTCGTAACCCGTCACAAATTCGATATGATGGGAAAGATAAAATTGCTTCTACTGGATTCCTTGCGGTTTCTCTTTCTACTTTTGCGACCAATCCAGGTACTGTTTTGGCTGGAGCGATCGAAGTAATTGACACCTCTGTCTATGATTTAGTTTATGAATTGCCGGTAGGGGAAAATACCGTTTCTACGGATATTTTTGAACATGTCTCCTTATATGTCATGGCTGCCCAAAATGGGACTATTCTACAAATTGATACAGATGGCAATGGTTCTACGGATATTACTACAACTATCAACGAAGGCGAAAGTTATTATCTAAAAGGCAAGACGACTGCTGCTGCTGCTGATGTGTTGTTGCATGGTGCTACTGTTACCGCCAGTAAACCCGTTCAGACACATTTGGTCACAGGTGATTTGGGAGGGGCTTATGAAGCTCGTTTTTTTACCCTATATCCCAAAGTGCTTTGGGACAATGTCTATTATAATCCAGTAGGGACAACGGTGCCTTCTGACCCAACGCATGTTTTTGTCTATAACCCTAATAATGCTGCTATAACCGTCAATTACGAAGCTTTCGGAAGTTCGGGTTCCTTTTCGGTTGCTTCAAAAGACGTTTATCGTTTTGTAATGCCTCAAAATTCGGGGGCTAAATTTTCTACTGCTAATGAAGCAGAAACCTTTGCCGCTTTTGCGGTAGTTGATGCAGATTTTGGTAACGGAAATACCACACATGATTGGGGGTTGACCTTGCTTCCTGAAGGCTATCTGACCAACTCAGCTGTAGTTGGTTGGGGCCCAGGTTCAGCAGACCTTTCAGTCAATGGTAGCCCGATTTGGGTTACAGCCATTGAAAATACAACGGTTTATGTGGATTTTGATAATGACCCTACCACAGGAAATGGCACGGATCCATTAGGAGATAAATACGATCAAGCTTATAATGTTGCGGCATTTGAATCTACCCAACTTTATGATAATAGCGATAATGACCAAACAGGTACTAGAGTTTATACAGTAGATGGAGCTCGTATTGCGACGGCTTGGGGGCAAGACCCCGCAACAGCAGGTTGTTGTAACCCCTATCTTGATTTAGGTACAACCGTACCTCCTGAAAGAAAAGTGGTTATCACCAAAGGTTCAGAGGTAACCTTAGACGTTAATGGAAATGGCTTAATTGATGCAGGGGATGAAATAACGTATTCTGTTTATGTTTTCAATTTGTCACTTAGAACCAGAGAAACGATTACTGTTTCGGATACTATTCCAGCTAATTTGACCTATATTGCTAACAGTACTAATCATAATAGTGACCCAATACCTGATGACTCGCCTAGTTTATTTCCTTTGGATGAAGGCGGTTACTTATTAGGAGATTTGCTATCTGGTGATCGGGATACTATTTCTTTTAGAGTGACTGCAGATGCTGGAATTCTAGCTAATCCTTCAGTTACTAATACGGTACATGTTAGATCTAATATGGGTAATACTGTCTGGACAGCCTCCACTACCACACCTATAAATCAGGGTAGTGTGACTGCTTGTACCCTAAATTTTACAGATAATGCAGGGGTATCACAAGCAGGATATGAAGAAAATGCAGCAATTTGTATTACTATCGATGATGCAGATAAAAATACGAATACTGGACAAATATACTAGAAACGGTCAAGTTTTGTGAATTGTTAAGAAAATCTTAACAAAAATATAACTATTTGATTATCAATGTTAAAACTAACGTTTTGCAAGCATAAATCTTGGATTTAAAATCAAAATACTTGACCGTTCAGAGTATAGATACCATTGAAATTACTATTTTCAACGATACCAATAGCGACCGAGAAACCTTTCAATTAATTGAAACAGGGGTTAATAGCGGCATTTTTCGTGCTTGTATCAATGGTTCTACCTCAAGTGGCTTAGCTCAACAGGATGGAACTTTGAATGCAAGCGCTTCGGATAATTTAAGTGCTATTTATACCGACCCCATTTTTGGCGACCAATGTAATGATACCGCAGTCATTACACCACCTACTTTTACCAAACAATTGTATTTGAGTACAGATGGGACAGGTAGTCCTGACCAAGATTTGGATAGAATAGACCCAGCAGCTTCAGGAGATGGGACGACGGCGACAAGTGAGACCTTAGAAATGGTTGGGGGTAACGGTACTGTTGTTTTTGATAATTCTACAGAAGCTTCCTCTACTGGAGGGTCATTAAGCTTTTCCCATACTTTTGGAGGAGGCGATAACCCTCTTTTGGTAGTAGGAGTGGCTCATAGAAATGGCAACAATGGATCCGAAGTCAGCTCAATTACTTTTGATGGGACTAGCCTTACCCAATTAATAGCTGTTGAAGAAACTGGTCATAAAGGATATTCAGAAATATGGTACTTGCCTCCGGGAAGTAATCCAGGTGCTGCTACAACGGCAAATGTGGTGATAACTATTGGAGGTTCACCCGAAGGAATGTATGGGGTTGCCGCTAATTTTTCTAATGCAAACCAAACGACTCCTTTTGGAACGCCAGTAAGTAATAGTGGTCAATCAGGAAGTCCGTCAACTTCAGTAAGTTCAGTCGGAGATATAGATATGGTTTTTGATATGCTTGAAGTAGAAAATAATGTAGGTATTTCAGTTGGAGGAGGTCAAACACTTATACAGACGGGTTCAGATTCTGGCGGTAAAGTAACGGGTGGAATGAGTTCAGAAACAGGAATTGGAAGTATTACGATGAGTTGGAGTGGAACTACCCCCAAATGGGCAATTACAGCTGTTGCTATAAAACCCGCACCAGCTAGTGGAGGGGGCGGCGGTACAGTTACTACAACTTTTACTCAAACCCCTGTTATGTGCAGCAATCTGGAAATGCCCATAGGAGGGGCTATAAATATCAATACTTATGTCAATGTTCTTACGGGAACAATGCCTGCAAATCCGGATATTTCAGCAGTTTTAAAATCAGGTACAACTATAATAGACTCTCTGATTAATCCGACTTATACAAGTGGAACAGGTATTTTGAGTTGGTAAAGTTCATTGGGGAGTGCTGCTACTTTAACGGCAGGTCAGACAACTTCTTTAAAAATTGAAATTCATGAATCGGGCTATGCTTTTGAAATTCAATACGATAGCAATACCAAGCCTTCTAAAATAGACCTTCCTACGACTACGATTATTTCTACGGATGCCATTGCGGTCTATGATGCCGCCTATTCTGGGGGAGCAATTGTTGCCGCTGGTTTTAATGGAGAAAATAAATTTATTCGGACGACTATTAGTGACCCTTTTGGAACAGATGATATTAGTAGTTTAGATGTAGAAATTACTGATCCTTCTGGAGCAACGACAACGGTTAATTTGTCCGCAGCTAATGAGGTAGCGACTAGTGGCTGTTCCAAAACCTATGAATATCTTTGGACAACCCCTGGGCAAGAGGGGGATTATACCATTAAAACCATTGCCCATGAAGGGCTAGAGAATACCATTGCGGATACTGCATCAACTATTTTTACGGTAACTTTCAATGACTTTGGTTCTCCTTGTGCCCTCGAATTTACAGATGAATTGGATGTCAATGCTACGAATTATGATGCAAATGCCACCATTTATGTTCGATTAACCGAAGCGGATAAAAATGATTTTTCTGGAACAGCCGAAACAATAACGGTCACTTTATCAAACACTAGTGGAGATAGTGAGTCCCTAACGCTAACGGAAACAGGTTTAAATACGGGTATATTTCAAGGCAATATAGCTTCCAGTAGTACAGTGGTTGGTGCTACTAATGATAATAGTTTATATGCCCCAATGGG
The DNA here is from genome assembly GCA_017857395.1 of Bacteroidota bacterium. GTDB lineage: Bacteria > Bacteroidota > Bacteroidia > Chitinophagales > Saprospiraceae > JAFMDF01. The sequence continues at coordinate 12,074 of JAFMDF010000156.1, forward strand.
CGCTACTATATCGGTTAATTATACAGACCCAGATGATGTCGGAGATATTTGTACAGATGCTGCTATAATCAATACCCTTGCTCCTGCAGTTGCCATTACTAAAACCTTAATCAATCCTGCTGACACTACGGTTTTAATTGGAGACTTTATTCAATTTGATTTGGTGGTGAGTAATCCAGGTCCTACTACTTTGTCAACCGTTGCTTTAAGCGATGTTTTTGATAATGCTTGTATGACTTATGATTCAGCAAGTGTGGCACCTACTAGTACTGGAACTGGAACCATAGATTGGACAAATGTAGGCCCAATCTCTTCGGGAGGAAGTGTGACCATTAGTGTTTATTTCACCTCCCTTACCGCTTGTAATCCAGCAAATAATAATGCTTCGGTTAGTGCAGTAGATCAAAATAGTATGGCTGTTTCCGCTGGACCAGAAAGTGCTTTTGTTATTATTCATAATCCAGCTTTAACTATTTCCAAAACGGTAACTAGTCCTGTGGGTGACGCTTATGTTGGCGATACCCTGACTTATACCATCACTTTAAATAATATAGGTTCTACTAATATTACGACGCTGCCACTTTCAGATAATTATCCAGCAGCTTGTATGGAATTTATTACCGCAAGTATCGCTCCTGATGCAAGTGGAGGAGGCCTATTATTATGGAATAACCTTGGCACTTTGAATGCTTCCTCGAATACTTCTGTAACGGTTAGTTTTAAAGTAATAGGGGAATGTACCCCAATTTTAAATACGGGAGATGTCAGTTTTGCTACCGATGATAGTGGAAATGATATACCAGCAGTACAAAGTGAGGCATCCAAGGATATTCAGTTGCCCCCAGTTGCCCTAGATGATTTGACAAGTACAACAGAAGGAGTTGGAGTGGCGATTGATGTACCAAATAATGACAGCGACCCCAATAGTAACCTGAATCTAATGAGTGTCTCCACCACAGGGCTTTTACAACCTTCAAATGGAACGACCTCTATCAATGGAACGACCGGTGAAATAACCTATACCCCAACAGGCGGATTTAGCGGCACAGACCAATTTGAATATGCAATTTGTGATAATACTTCACCAACTCCGTTATGTGATACGGCTACAGTAACGGTCAATATCCAATGTCTAGGCTCACTTGGACAAAATATTATCTCAGGAACGGTGTTTACCGATGCTGACCAAGATGGTTCATTGGGCGCAAGCGAAAGTGGCGCAACTGGTATCAAGATCTATTTATATGAAGATGTAAATGAGAATGGAGGAATCGAAGGATTGGATAATTTGATTGACTCCGTAAATTCTGCTGGAGATGGCACTTATTCCTTTACACCCACACCGGGAAGTTTCCCTATACAATACTTAACAATTATTAATACTGATGGCCTCCCAACAGGCGCATTAATGACTACTGAAAATAAGGAAACAGCCTATTTTACAGCAGTCGGACAATCCGATTGTAATAATAATTTCGGTTTTGTTGCAGATGCGGATTTATCGCTAACTAAAACTGCAAACCTTGGAACTGTCCAAGTTGGACAAGTCATCATATTTACCATTTCAGTTTCAAATGCAGGCCCTGCACAAGCAAGTGGAGTGGAAGTTACAGATATTCTACCCGCTGAATTCAATTATACGAATGATGATTCGGGCGGTAATTATAACTCCTCCACGGGTGTTTGGACGGTCGGAACTATTCCCCTCGGTAGTACAGCGACCATCAATATTTCTGCTACTGCCAATGCGGTCAGTACCCCTACCAATACCGCCGAAGTTACAATGAGTGGCTTAAATGATCCAGACTCCACGCCCAATAATAATCAGGCGACAGAAGATGATCAGGCGAGTTTACAGGTGACTGTTGATTGCACTTTAATTAAAGCCCAACTGAATATAATTAAAAATTAGTAGGAACAGGATAATAATTATAAAAAAAATCAACGGGTTAAATACAAATGCAATGCTTATGAGTTTTGTTTCTTTCAAAAATGGATTAAAATTGACAGGTCAGATGAGTTGGAAAACAGCTTTGGTATTTCTACTTTGTTTTTCTTCTGTTTCTAACGTTATAAAAGCAGAAGGAACAAAAGAATTAGCTCCAAATTCGGATGATGTTACTGCATTATATACCAATAACGATGGGCAGGCGAATTTTGCGGCTTATGATAGTCCAGCTGGTTCTAGGTTATATATTCAGTTGGATGATCCTGCTAATCAACAAATCTATTTTGGATTTTCTCAACAGATGACCACTAATAATGGCGTAGATGGCGATTATTTGGCGGCTGCATTTTATTATCGAGTCAAAGACCCTAACGGAAATGTGGTTTACGGACCTATAGCAGTGGATGCTTCCAATGCCAATGCCAATACTTGGACATTGGCTTCAGGAGGACCTGCGGCTATTGATGGGACAGGTTATGCCACAAGCACAGATTTTAACTATATCCCTGCTGGCGGAGCCGTAGGAGGAGACTATTATATAGAGTTTAGTTTAGCCCCCAATTCGAAAGCAGCCAATGGAACGACTCCTAATAATTACCTCGCTATAAAGTTTTGGGATATTACAGTTGCCACTCGAACTGTGCCAGCTGCAATTGATGGGCGTATTTGGACCAATCGATGGAATCTTAGAACCCCTTCTATTAGTCAAGGAACTGATCCAACCTATACCTATTACGACCGACCTTTTAATGGACATATTTACACTTACTCTTCGGACGGATTTGTATCCGAAATTGATTTTGATAATTCAGGTTTTAGAGGGCTTTCCTTTGTATTAGCTTTTAATAGTTTTGGTACCATCAATGAGACGGACCTTTTGGAATCTAGAAAATCAGATAATAGTGTTAATACCACAGAGGGTTCGTATCAGCTTTTTATAAATGACCCAGATAACTTTATTTACCCTTCGGGAACTATTGGAAAAATTTCTACAGAACCCTATGTGCGGGAGTGTCCATCAAGAGATTTATGCGCCTCCTATGCGGTCTCTTTGCCCGGTCAAGTAGAAATTGTGTTAGATTTTAATTCGGCTTCTGGTGCGGGTATTTATGATCCAGGGACTGAAGATGTTATTTTATTGGAGCTAGTAACTCCTGGTTTAGGAGAAAGAGCCCCTTATGAGCGGTGTATTAGTTGGGATGGTAATGATGGATTGGGAAATCCAGTAGCCTCTACTAGTCCTGTTCCTATGTATTTGACTTATTTTCAAGGTATTGTTCACTTCCCTGTATACGATGTAGAATATATGCCTACTGGGTTTGTCCCCGTACTAATACGACCCAATTCTAGTCCTGGGCATGAGGTAGGAGTAAGATTTGATGATTCAAAAATTCCAGAGGACCGTTTTGTTGGAGCTCAAGATGTAGATTGGACAGGTTGTGTACCCCAATGTCACAGTTGGACAAATTTTAACTTTGGAGAAACAAATACGATTAACACTTGGTGGTATGGAAACTCTGTAGACGCAGCAACCTCATTCATTCCTGGTTGTCCATTACATGCCTTAAATGATTATGATACGACCTTACAAAATACCACAGTTGCAGTAGATGTTTTGTTAAATGATACTGGAGAATTTCTAGATGCTTCGACCGTATCTACTACAGGGTTAAGTGGCCCTACTAATGGAGCAATAACTAGTATTGATGCCATGACAGGGGCTATTAGTTATTTACCCAATCCTAATTTTTTTGGATTGGACTCTTTTCAATACCAAATATGTGAAAATATTATTAATCCCGATTGTGATACGGTATGGGTCTTTATAGAAACAACCTGTTCTATTGTGCCAGGACAGAATCTTATTACAGGGACTGTTTTTGAAGATGGAAATGGAGACGGGAACTTGACTAGTGGAGAAATTGGTCAGATAGGAATAAAGGTCATCATTTATGAAGATAATAATCAAGATGGAATAATCAATGGAGGTGATATCGCCATAGATACCACTCAAACTGATGGTACAGGAAGTTATTCAAGTAATGTTGTACCCGCTTTTCCAACTACTATAATAGCTATTAATGAACCTGTTGGAGGAGTGGCAATTGATGCTGCTACAGGCTGTGGAGTAGCGCCCATTATCCAAACGATTACTGTTGCGGAAAGTATAATTATTTCAGATGTCAATTTTGGCTTTAATGCGGCTCATACTTATCGATCAGACATCACCGTTACCCTTACCTCTCCTGCTGGAACTACGGTTACGGTCATTCAGGGAGATAGTGGAGGATCAGATGGAGATACCAATTATGATGTTTTATTAGACGATACCTCAGGTAATACCTTAGATGATGGAAATACAGATGCTACAAGTGCTCCTTATTATGATCGTACAGCTGCACCAGCTAATCCCTTAAGTGCCTTTAATGGAGAGAATGCAGCAGGTAATTGGACGATAACTATTTGTGATGAATACACAACTTCAGATACTGGAACGTATAATCGCAGTCAATTGGAAATAACTAGCGCAGGCGCTGAGATAGTATATTATGTAGTCGAAGTTGATACAAACAGTCTTGCTTCAGGTACAAGTTTTACAACTGATAATGTAGAGGCAGCAATCTTTAGCGCTACAGGCCAAACGGATTGTATTAATAATTTTGGTATTGTCACGGATGCTGATCTTTCGCTCACTAAAACCACCAACATGGCTACTGTGAATGTAGGCGATACAGTAAGCTATACCTTAACACTATTCAACGATGGACCTTCTGGTGCATCCAGCGTAACAATTTCTGATACTTTGGATGTTAACCTAACCTATGTAAGCAGTACAGGAGATGGCACGTATGATACAGGTACTCATTTATGGTCACCCCCAACGGTCGCTTCTGGGGATTCTGCAATTATCAATATTTTGGCAATTGTTGATGCGACCGGTACTATTACTAATAAAACAGAAATTTTCGCATCTGGCCTCAATGATCCTGATTCAACACCAAATAATTCTAATGCGTCAGAAGATGACCAATCAAGTGTAACTATTACTGGAGTAGAAGCTAATTTATCTATAAATAAAATAGTAGATAATGCAACTCCAAATGTGGGCGATACGGTAACCTTTACGTTAACAATAGCTAATGCAGGGCCGGATGATGCAACTAATGTAGTCGTGACTGATTTGCTTCCAACTGGCTTAAATTATGTAAGTGATAATGGTGGAGGCGACTACACTTCTGGAACAGGAATATGGAATATAGGAACAGTAACTATCAGTACTCCCAAAACACTTCAAATTGTTGCAGAAGTGGATACTGTCAGTAGTGCCCAAAATATAGCAGCAATTACTGCAAATGACCTTTCTGATTCTGATGCAACCAATAATCAAGATACAGTTAATCTTTCCATCCCTTATGCGGATTTATCCTTAGCCAAAACCATAAATCTTTCTGCTATAGAAATTGGTGCGGATGCAATCTATACAATTGTAGTATCCAACGCAGGTCCTGCTGCTGCCGAAGGAGTTATCGTGACCGATACTTTACCTTCCTCATTTATTTATAAAAGCGATGACGGAAGTGCTTCACATAGTGGCGGAGTAGTAACTTGGAATGTCGGTACAATCGGGGCAACTGGTTCAGCCACCATAAACATTACAGTAACAGCCAATGCGAGTGGAATATTTACTAATAGTGCAGAAGTCACGGCAAGTAACACCTATGACCCCAATTCTACTCCAAATAATAATACTGCGGAAAATGATATAGATAGTACTTGTGTCTCAATTATAGTCCCTTTCTGTTCGGGGGATTCCTATACCTTAATGGCTACAGCTGGTTTAAACAATTATCAATGGTATCGAAATGGAAGTATTATTAGTGGAGCAACTTCAGATAATTATACCCTTACTACTGTTACCGCTAGTTCGACAGATACGATTTCCTATACCGCAGATGATATGGTTACAGGCTGTCCTTATAAAGAAGATTGCCCTGCAATTTTTACAGATGCTTCTCCAGCGATTACAATCGGCAGTAATAGTCCCATATGTGAAGGAAGTTCCATTAACCTGACCGAAAGTGGAACGGAAGCCACTATGTGGAGTTGGAGTGGTCCAGATGGTTTTAATTCTCCTTTACAAAATCCAAGTATTGCGAATGCTATGGCGATTAATGCGGGTAGGTATTATGTCACAATTACGAATAGTCTAGGATGCCAAAAAATAGATAGTGTTGATGTCGTGACGATGAGTTGTAATCTACCACCCGTAGCGGATAATGATACCACTACTACGAATGAAGATATGGCAGTCGTTTTGGATATTTTGACAGATGATACCGACCCAGATGGTATTTTATCAGGCGATTCCATTACCATATTAACCGACCCGTTATATGGAACTTATGTGGATAATATGGATTCTACGCTAACTTATACGCCTAATCCAAATGCTAATGGATTAGACAGTTTGCGTTACGAAATCTGTGATAGTGGCAGTCCAAGTCTTTGTGATTCTGCTTGGGTATTTATTACCGTTAATCCTGTCAACGACCCACCTGTTGCAGATGATGAATTGGCAAGTACAAGTGGTACAACTCCAGTATTGATTCCAATAACCTTAGGCGATACAGATATTGATGGTTTGATAGATTCGACTAGTATTGTTTTAGTCGATAGCACCAGCAATGGAGCTATTAGTATTGACCCCATCACAGGCGATATTACTTATACGCCAGACGGTGGATTTAGTGGTATGGATACTTTGACTTATCAAGTATGCGATACGGGTACGCCTTTACCTGCAAAATGTGATACGGCACAGGTGATTATTACCGTTTCCCTAATTCCTGTTAATCTACCACCTGTAGCGGATAATGATACCACTTCTACCAATGAAGATACGGCAGTCAGCTTAAATGCTTTATTAGATGATAGTGACCCAGATGGTTCTTTGATTGGTGATTCCATTAGGATTTTAACCATGCCATTAAACGGAGCAGTTGTCGATAATGGCGATTCTACTTTAACTTACGACCCAGTTGCCAATTTCTTTGGCATTGATTCTTTGCAATATGAGATTTGTGATACTTCCGCATTAGGAAGTCTTTGCGATACGGCTTGGGTGTTTATTACGATTAATCCAGTAAACGACCCACCAGTTGCAGATGATGATACAACCATGACTAATGAAGATACGGCAGTCAGTTTAAATGCCTTATTGGATGATTATGATATAGATGGTGATTTAATTGGCGATTCTATTAGGATATTGACTATGCCATTAAATGGAGCAGTTGTTGATAATAATGATTCTACTTTAACTTATACACCAATAGCCGATTTTAATGGTATTGATTCACTACAATATGAGATTTGTGATACTTCTGCTTTGGGTTCACTATGCGATACGGCTTGGGTGTTTATCACAGTTAACCCTGTCAATGACCCACCAGTTGCAACAGATGATGGAATCAGTACGCCAGAAGATACACCTGTTATGGTCAATGTAGTGGCGAATGATAATGATAACTTAGACCCACTAGGCAATATTGACCCAACAAGTGTAGATACGATTTCAGGAGGTAGTCCAGTAAATGGAACAGTTTCGATAGACCCAACAACAGGGGTTATTACTTATACCCCTAATGTTGGTTATGTTGGTTTGGATAGTTTAGAATATGTAGTTTGTGATGATGGCAATCCCCTACCCGCTCAATGCGATACGGCAAAAGTAGTGATTAATGTAGGAGCGGTGAATGATCCTCCATTAGCTGTATTAGATAGAGATACAACGAATGAAGATACGCCTGTTTATGTGGATATACAAATCAATGATAGTGACCCAGACGGGGATGCCTTGACCACAATGGAAGTTATTTTACCACCAACAGATGGGACAATAAGCATTGCGGATGGAGATAGTCTTTTATATACCCCAAATGCTGATTTTACAGGCAATGATACCTTAACTTATCGAGTTTGTGATGCAGGTGGTTTATGTGATACGGCTTATGTTTATTTGGTCATTGAGCCTGTTAATGATCCACCAGTAGCCGATAATGATACTACATCAACGAATGAAGATACACCTATTTCTTTAGATATACTAGCAAACGACACCGACCCAGATGGTATATTATCTGGTGATTCGATAACTATCTTGTTTGGACCTATGGTTGGAACAGTAGTAAACAATCAGGATTCCACTTTGACCTATACACCATTACCAAATGGCAATACACCTGACAGCTTACAATATGAAATTTGTGATACTGGCAGTCCTAGCCTTTGTGATACGGCTTGGGTTTATTTCGATATAACTCCAGTAAATGATGCGCCCATAGCCATGGATGATGCAACGAGTACCCCTGAGGATACGCCTGTTACAGTAAATGTAGTGAACAATGACGATGACCCGAATGATTCATCAGGTAATATTGATCCGACTTCTGTGGACACCATTCCAGGTTTAGGGCCACTAAATGGTACAATAACGATTAATCCAGTTACAGGTGAAATTACTTATACTCCAAATTCCGGATATACTGGCTTGGATAGTTTGGAATATGTAGTTTGTGATGATGGCAATCCCCTACCCGCTCAATGCGATACGGCAAAAGTAGTGATTAATGTAGGAGCGGTGAATGATCTGCCTCTAGCCGTATTGGATAGAGATACGACGAATGAAGATACACCAGTTTATGTGGCTGTACAAATCAATGATAGTGACCCAGATGGAGGTGCCTTGACCACAATGGAGGTTATTTTACAACCAACAGATGGGACAATAAGCATTGCTGATGGAGATAGTCTTTTATATACACCAAATGCTGATTTTACAGGTAATGATACCTTAACTTATCGAGTCTGTGATGCAGGAGGTTTATGTGATACGGCTTATGTTTATTTGGTCATTGAGCCTGTTAATGACGCGCCAATTGCAGATAATGATTCTATAACAGGCAATGAAAATAATTTGTTAATTGTTAATACTTTATTGAACGATGTAGATCTAGATGGTAATTTGGATGGAGATTCTATACTCTGAACACTCAAGTTTTGTGAATTTGAAAAGTCTGGAATTTCAAATT
>JAFMDF010000530.1 GCA_017857395.1 Bacteroidota bacterium
TGATTTTTGCTTTCTTTAGCCTTCAACTTATTTACAACGTTAGAAGGGTAGCCAATTAATTTAAAATAAAATAAAACTATATTTGTCCGAAAATGGACGATGAGTGTTCGGATGTGGACTAACAATTTACTCCCCAATTATCCAAGGAAATGCTTTTTTGAAACCTTTTCGCCAAGTCCTATGCCAATGTCCTTCGTCTTTTTCAACATCCACTTTTAAATTGGCAGCATTCATCCCTCGCTTCCTTAGAATCGTTGCCATTTTTTCAATAGATTCCACGGTATGCGTTTCTTCGTCATAATAAATAAGTTGGATGAAGATAAAAATCAAAAATAGAAAATTATGCTTAAGATTCTTACAAAAGCTTGCTGAGCATGTCAAATAATAGCAGAACCTACCATTTTAAATCATCAAATAATGAAAATAAAAATACATCAACTAATTTAGTATATCGTATTTACTATCACCGATTTAACCAGACAACATGAAATTATTAAAAGCCTTTCTTTGCCTTACCCTCCTTACTATTTTAAGCTGTCAAAAAGATGCGAATCGCTCCGTTTGTGACCAACAAATTGATGACTTAAAAATCAATCAATTACAATACCTCGCTAGTCAAAATAGTTATCGAATGCGCACTTATGAACCCGTGTATGATGCACTTGATAAAGGCTTGGGTTTGTTCTCTAAATACAAGCAACCAGCGGGTTGGGATTATACACATGAAACGTTGGAAGACCAACTGAATAAACATAATATACGAGGGTTAGAATTTGACATTTATTATGACCCTGATGGTGGTTTGTTTTATCATCGAGCAGGTAATCGCTTAGTCGGTGAACCAACTGCATCAAGTGTGTCTGAGTTAAACGAACCAGGTTTTAAAATTTTGCACCAGCCTGATTTTGATTATATGTCGCATCATTACACTTTTAAATCTGCTTTGGAAGCAGTTAAAAATTGGTCAAATGCGAATAAAAATCATTTACCGCTTACTATTTTGGTAGAACCTAAAGATGATGCCTATGTAAGTGCCGCTACCTTATTATTACCCGTTGATTTATTGACTCGTCCCAAATTAATTACGCCTGCTGCACTGGATTTTATTGATAAAGAAATTGAAGAAATATTTGGTAAGAATGCGAAAAAAATCATTACGCCTGATGAAGTAAGAGGTGATTTTGAAACGCTAGAAGAAGCTATTTTAACCAATGGTTGGCCTAAATTAAAAGATGCCCGTGGTAAAATTATGTTTGTCTTGGCGAATTCTGGTTTTGAAAAATCTTATTATTTAAATGGGCATCCTTCTTTGACAGGTCGTCAGATGTTTACTTTTTCTAAACCGGGCAAACCAGAATGTGCGTTTGTCCGCTTCAATAAACCTGAAAAAGACTTGGAGGAAATTCAAGATTTAGTAGCGAAAGGGTACATGGTTAGAACACTTGCTGAAGATGGCACCAAAGCGGCTAAAGAAGGTGATATTTCCCAAATGGAAGCGGCTTTTGCAAGTGGTGCACAGATAATTTCTACCCATTATTATCGAGCAGATGAACGACATAAAGAAAGCGAAGATTGGACAGATTATACGGTACAGTTTCCTAGTGGGGAATTGGCTGTTGTTAATTTTATGAATGGAGATAGTAGTAGGGCGAGTTGCCCAGTTCGAGAGTAAAAAATTAAAATAGGTGAAATTTTAAAAGCTTAAAGGTATACTGTCTTTAAGCTTTTTTTATTAAATTCACTTTTTGTTTTTGTCACTTTGACAACGAAAATTCTCCTAATTAAACTAAATACCCATCATCATGAGAATAACACTCTCCATCTTACTTTGCTTTATTTTTGTAATGCTACAAGGGCAAATAGACCTTGGTTATCAAACGCCGACAAAGGAAATCCTTGACTTAGTAGACGCACCATTACCGCCAACTGTTCGCATCAATTCAGAAGGAACGCATGCCTTGCTGTTGTATCGCAAGCCTTTTAAATCCATTGCAGAATTATCTCAACCAGAATTGCGTTTGGCAGGTTTGCGCATCAACCCCAAAAGTAATATTGGTAGTAGGACAAGGTTCTACTATAAATTGAGTATTATGGATATCGTCAATCAACAAGAGCAGGAAATTATAGGGCTGCCAGCAGAAGCAAACTTTGCTTATTTTCAATGGTCGCCCAATGAAAAATATATTGCCTATACCGCTACTCAAAATAATACAGTTGGTTTATGGGTAATAGATGTGGAAAATCATAGTACCAAGAAGCTATCCGAAAAGCAGTTAAATGCCAATATGGGTAGCCCCATGGTTTGGTTGAAGGATAGCAAAACACTTCTTGTAAAAACCTTACCTACAAATTTACCCCCTTTGGTTAATAAGTCTGAAACCATACCCACAGGCCCTACCATTTCAGAAAATGCAGGTAAGAAAGCACAAAATAGAACCTATCAAGATTTATTAAAAGATAAGGTGGATGAGAAAAATTTTCAACAACTTGCGCAATCTATCATTCAAAAAATAGACTTAAATGGCCTAGAAACCGAATGGCTGCCTTTAAATATGTACCGTTCCATTTCCATGTCTCCTGATGGAAATTATGTACTAATTAATCGAATTGAAAGACCCTTTTCTTACCTTGTTCCCTATTATAGATTTCCATCTAACACGACTGTATTTACCACCGCAGGGAAATTGGTAAAAGAGGTGCTTCAAGTTCCTTTAATCGAAGATTTACCAAAGGGATTTATGGCAGTAAGAAAAGGCAAACGGAATTTGAATTGGCGAACTGATAAACCCGCAACCATTTATTGGGTAGAAGCATTAGATGAAGGTGACCCAGCTCAAGAAGTTGCTTTTCGAGATGTAGTATATGAACAAGCAGTTCCGTTTGATGGTCCTATTAATGAGCTATTGAAAACGCATAATCGCTTTAGTTATATGGAATGGGGTAATGGACAATTGGCGATAGCTCATGATCGGTGGTTTAATAATAGAAATACAAAAACTTATATCTTTAATCCGTCTAAAAGAGAGGAATCCCCTAAGATAATTTCTGATAGAAATTATCAAGACAACTATAGCAATCCTGGCAGTTTTGTGAGAAAGAAAAATCAATTTGGAGAACGAGTTTTAGCTATAGAAGACAATAAATTATATCTAATAGGCGCTGGTTATTCTGATGATGGAATTCTTCCTTTTATTGATGAATTAACAGTCTCTTCTGGACAAAAAAAGCGACTTTATCACGCACCAAAGAATGATAAGTATGAAAGGATTTATGATGCTATTGATATTAAAAAAGGGATTTATTTGACAAGGCTAGAATCGAAAAATACTTTTCCAAATTTCTATTTTAGAAACATTCTACAAAAAGAAAAACTGAAAGCTATTACTCATTTTGAAAACCCATTCAAGTCTATCCAAGATGTCCATAAGGAGGTAATCAGTTATAAACGGGACGATGGTTTAGACCTTTCAGGCACGCTATATTTACCAGCAGATTATGATACCAAAGGTGGAGAAAAATTACCGATGCTACTATGGGCTTATCCCAGAGAATACAAGGATAAAAGTTCTGCAAGTCAAGTCACTTCTTCTCCTAATTCATTTACCTATCCTTCTTATGGTTCTGCACTATTCTGGGTAGCAAGAGGATATGCGGTACTCGATCGGGCGGCTTTCCCAATAATAGGAGAAGAAAATGACCAACCCAATGATTCTTTTCGGTCTCAATTGGTAGCGAATGGAAAGGCTGCGATAGATGCTGTGGATAAATTGGGATACATAGATCGAAATCGAGTAGGCGTTGGCGGACATTCGTATGGTGCTTTTATGGTAGCCAATCTATTGTCACATAGTGATTTATTCGCTGCGGGTATTGCTCGAAGTGGTGCCTATAATCGTACACTTACGCCATTCGGATTTCAGCGAGAAGAACGGTCCTATTGGGAGGCACCAGAGGTTTATTATACGATGTCTCCCTTTATGCACGCTGAAAAAATGAAAACACCTCTTTTATTGGTACATGGAGAAGCAGATAATAATTCTGGAACTTATCCGATGCAAAGCGAACGATATTTTAACGCACTCAAAGGTCTAGGAGCTACTGTACGTTTGGTCATGCTTCCAAAGGAAAGTCATGGTTATGCTGCTAGAGAATCCATTTTGCACATGTTATGGGAACAAGATCAGTGGTTGGAAAAGCATGTGAAGAACAAAAAAGTTAAGGCTTCAAATAAAGAGTTGAGACCTTAAAACAGTTTTTAAATAAAGGTGCAAAAGAAGGGAGGTATTTTGAAAGTCTAACGACACCCCACATCTTTTTAAAAAGCATAGTTCTTTGACATA
>JAFMDF010000531.1 GCA_017857395.1 Bacteroidota bacterium
GCAGTCTCGATATTTTAGCAAATCATTTAAAATAATATAACTGCCAAACCATTTACCAACAAAATCATTTAATTTTTTATTATTAAATAAAGCAAAATGACCTGCGTCATGCATAATAATAGAACAAGCCAATTGTCTGCCACCCATGACAAAAAGTGCTACTAAAATAACCAATGGATGCGGATAGAAATAGACCACCGCAAAAGTAATCGCAATAGTAATCCAAGTTTCAAGAACAACATAGGCTGCCTTCCAATCGTTTTTCATATTGAGTTCTTTCCGTTCTTGTGGGCTTAAATACTTCGCAACGATAGATGGTGTCATATGAAAAGGAAATAGAAATGAGTAATAAATATCTATTGATAAAGTTACCAGATATGTATTAAAAAAACTAATTCTAGCAACTTTTTCCTCGAATCACCTTATACATAGATACTTAATGTAAAAGATACAATAAGCTAGTAGCTTTTGTACCTGTTTTATAGTAACTTTGCCTTTCTTTTTTAAAGTAGATTCAAATAATCAATAATTTTCAAATATAAATTTATGGAACAGGAGCAAGAATTGAAGACGCTTTTTGATAACAAAGGACGATTAATTAGTCCAGTATTACCTGATGGAGTAAAGAATTTTTTAGTAGATATAGATGGGACAGTTTGTGATGATATTCCAAACGAAGAACCAGAAAGAATGGGGACTTGTTTACCTTACCCTGATGCACTAGACATTATCAACAAGTGGTATGCAGAAGGACACATTATTACCTTCTTTACTTCTCGAACAGAAGAGCATAGAGAAATCACAGAAATGTGGTTAAAAAAGCATAATTTTAAATATCAAGGCTTATTAATGGGCAAACCAAGAGGTGGGAACTACCATTGGATTGATAACCATATTGTGAAAGCTACTCGTTTCAAGGGTAAATTCACAGATCTAGTAGTTAAGACAAAAGAAATCGAAGTATTCATTGACGGAAGCGGAGAATAAATATTTCTTTGACTATAAAATATATCGAAGGGTCAGTAGTGCATGCTACTGACCTTTTGTGCTTTATATACCAAAAACTCTGTTAAGCAAATGTCAAACAAGTCCAATAAGATTGATATTGCTGAAAGAAATAGTGAATTTTGAATGCATTAAGGAATTATGCAGCGTTTTAGTGAATTAGTACACCTTAGTTTGTACTCATAATCTTTGAAATTATATAAAAATTAGAATAGAGAACATAGAGGAGAGAATAGAGATAAAAATCGAATATTTATTTGATGATAGTTAGCCGAAATATTTGTTTTAGCTACAAATTAAAGTCTCTAATCTCTACTCTCGCTTCTTTTTTCTCAAAAAGGTCCAAACCCGTGAATGATGAAAAAACTACTTTTTTTACTCTTTTCTTTTGCCTTTCTGCAAACGGTAACTGCTGTTGAAGATTACCATATAGAAGTAACCGTAAAAAATTATGAGCAAGACAAATTAATCTTAGCCCATTATTTAGGCAGTACTATTTTGGTCGATGATACTGCCACGGTTTCTAAAACTGGTTCTTTTATTTTTAATGGGGATAAAAACTTACCCGCAGGTGTTTATCTATTAGTCGTGCCACCCGATAATCAATATGTTGAAATTTTTATTACCGAAGCAGAAAAAAAGTATAGCCTGACTTTTGATGCGACTACTTTAACTAAAGAGATGGTTTTTGAAAATGCACCAGATAATACCATTTTCTATGATTATGTGAAATTTTCTGCTGAAAATCGTGCTGAAATGGAGGGGTTAATTCAAACCATTCAAGAAGGTAGGGCAGCAGAAAAAGACGTGAAAAAAGCCGAAGCAGCCTTAGAAAAACTACAACAAGCCTCAGAGGCATATAAGGAAAATATTATTCAAAAGTATCCTAATAAGTTAGCAACGACTATTATCAAATCTAATAAAAAATTAGTTATTCCTGCCTTCGAAGGAGATGAAGAATTCATAAGATTACAAGAATATTTATATCGAAGAGCGCATTTTTTTGACTACGTAAGAGCCGATGCCCGTTTTTTCAGGTCAAAGATTTGCAACGATATGATTAATTTTTATATGGATAATCTAACCGTACCGCATCCCGACTCGATTATTCAATCAGTTGATGAAGTATTGGGTTTAATAGCGCCAGATTCTATCGTTTTTAGAAAGTATTTTTTCGATTATTTAAACAAATACTATGCTTCAGAATATATAGGGATGGATGCTGTTTTTGTCCATTTGGTGAAAGAATATGCCATGAAGGGCAAAACAGATTTTTTACAGGAAGAAACGAGGGCTAAAATTACTAAGGATGCCTTACTGTGGGATAAAACGTTGATTGGTAAGACTTCTCCAAATTTAGAAAATTATGAATTAAAAATAGAAGAAAGTATTAAGATCAAAGACGCAGCAGATGAAAACAGACGTTTTGTAATAGGGGAGAAAAGTGAACTGAATGATATTAATAAACCTTATACCGTAGTGATTTTTTGGGCACCAGATTGTAGCCATTGTAAAAAATCTATGCCTGTATTAGTAGATTTCTATGAAAAGCATGTGGACTCTGTAGAAGTATTTGCGGTTTGCCATACCAGTTTCCAACAATTTGGCGATTGCGCCCAAGCGCTCAAAGACTATAAAGCGATTAATTGGATTAATACGGTCGATCCATATTATAAATATATTAAAAACTATAGCATAGAAACAACCCCTTTAATTCTGTTGTTGGATGAAGAGAAGAAGGTGTTTCTGAAGAAAATTGCTGCGGAGAAATTGGAAGTGGCAATAGAGCAAATGAATTTACAGAAACAGAAAAAAGTAGGCAGTAAACAGTAGCAGTAGACAGACTAGATATAGGCTATCTACTAATTAAAATCAATTATTTTCTAATCTCAAAAACATATAATAGCATGTATTTCTCTCCTAAAATGAAGTATGTATTTTTGTTAGCTATTTCCCTTAATTTTGTGGCTTGTGCGCAAAAAAATGTAGCACCAGTTATAGAAAAAACAGTTCCAAAGGAAGCACTTGCAAAAATGTCAAAATCAGGTATGACTTTTGAGCAATCGTCTATTGATATAGGAACAATTAAAAGAGGGGAGTTTAAGGAAATGGAATATACTTTTACGAATACAGGGACAGAAGATATTGAGATTTCTCAAATCTCTACTTGTGATTGTACAGAAGTGTTAAAAAGACCTTATTTACCTGTTAAACCGGGGGCAAAAGGAACGATTAAAGTTAAATTTGATAGTAGCAAAAAAGATTTAGGCGATGATGTAGATCCTATAGAAATTCAGATTTGGTTAGAAAAAGAAGACCCAAAAACGGGAATGCCCGTATTAGAAGAAATAGAATACATTTTTAAATTTGAATCTTAATTTAGTGATGAATTATGAGTTATAAGTGATGCGTTTTACTCAATTCATAACTCATCACTTATCACTCATAACTCCAATAAATGGATATTTTAGAACGAATTATTGCTTATAAATACATTGAGGTTGGCGGCAGAAAGCAATTAGTGTCCACCAAAAGTTTAGAAAGAAGTCGATTTTTTAATCGCCCTACCTTATCGCTCAAAGCTGCTTTATTAAATCCCGAAAAATCGGGTATTATAGCAGAATTCAAGCGGCATTCTCCTTCCAAAAAAGATATTAATATTACGGCTAAAGTAGCAGATGTAACGACTGGATATACCAAGGCAGGTGTATCAGGAATATCCTGTTTGACGGATACTAAATTTTTCAAAGGCACAAGTGAAGATTTAAAAATAGCTCGCTTGCATAATCCGCAAACGCCGATTCTAAGGAAAGAATTTATAGTTGATGAATATCAATTAATAGAAGCGAAGTCCATGGGGGCAGATGTGATTTTATTGATTGGGGAATGTTTAACTAAAAAGCGATTGGCGGAATTAGCCAAATTTGCTAAGTCTTTAGGTTTAGAAGTATTAACAGAAATTCACTCGGCAGAACAATTACCTAAACTAACTGCGGACATAGATATTGTTGGTGTCAATAACCGAAACCTTAAAACCTTTAAGGTCGATATTCAACATTCCAAAGAGTTATTCCATCAGATACCGAATAATTTCATCAAGATTTCTGAAAGTGGCATTAGCCATCCAGATACAATAGTAGAATTGAAAGAACACGGTTTTCAAGGATTTTTAATTGGCGAAAATTTTATGAAAACGGATAATCCTGGGGCATCTTGTATGGAATTTACGAATGCTGTTAAAGCAGGATTAGCAAAAAGTATGACTATTTAATCGCATTAAGTAATAATTCAAATAAAGTGAACGCCTATTATTCGTGGAGTATTTAAATTCGTGG
>JAFMDF010000532.1 GCA_017857395.1 Bacteroidota bacterium
CTAGGGCAATGGCTTTAATATCAAATAGAGCCGTTTTTTCAAAGTGCTCAAACTTCTGGGTACTGAAGTTAAAGTTAAACAATCCTTTGGAGGTTGCTACCCATAGGTACTGATTATTAGTGGCTATAATTTTATCAATGCCAATCACCTGATTACTATCGGACTTAAAGGCATCTAAAGAAAATTCGGTAATTTCATCGGTCTTAAAATCAATTTTTACAAGGCTACCATCATCGGTTGCTATCCATAGGTTTTCTTTTTCATCTTCGTGAAAATCTATGATGTTTCTTTGTTGCAAGCCTAATTCAGTTATTCTAGGATGCTGAAAAGGTAGGAGTTTATTTGTCGTTTTATCCAGATAGAGTAGGGAAGGGCGCTTAAAGTCAGCCTTGTCTGTTCCTTTAGAGTGCCGACCACCAAGCCAAATTTTTCTTTTTTTGGTGACCAAGATAGTCGAGTAAATTTGATACTGACCTTCGAATCCTTCCATTGGAATAACTTCATAATTCCAGTTTTGGGGATTGATGGCGTAGAGTCCGTCACAAGCATTAGCGGCAGCGTATAAGGTATTGGCCGATTGGTCAAAACCAAAATCGGTAACATTATTGGCAGATTGTACACTACAATAATCCATTTTTAGAGGCATCAAATAAAAGGCTTGACAATCTAAGTCAACATAAGAAACGCCTCTTTTTTCATGTGCAAACCAGACTCTATTTTGTTGGTCTTTGTAAACTCTTAAACTTTGATTCGATTTGATAGAATTAGGGTCATCTTCATTATGTCGAAAAAAGGTGTACTGCCCTGTATTTTTATTAAAAATGCCACTTCCCTTATCTAAACTAGCAATCCAAAACTCTCTTTCCGATTTTTCGGCAAAGTCCATCACTACGTTTTTAAAACCGTTGCGTTTTTTCCAATTTTCTTTATCATAAACGTGGTACTTCCAATTGTCAGAAACCATATCAAAATGCACCATACCTCCTCCATAAGTTGCTAGCCAAAGCGTATCACTTTGAGTTAGCTTTAAAGCGTTAACCGTCATCTCCGCACTTACCGCAGAATGAAACTTACTGAAAGAACCTTCTTTTTTATTAAACACATAATAACCGTCATTACCCGCCAAACGTAGAATATTATTATCCTTTTTATCTTCAATAATATCTACCGTCGAATTTCGGCGAAAAGCTTCTTCTCCGTTTTCGTACTTTTTTAAAATAGAAAAATTAGACACCTCATCATAGGGGACAAAGCGATATAAACCACTAGCATAAGAACCAATCCAAAAGACACCTTCCGCATCTTGGGTCATACAAGTCAAGGAATTTAATACCGTAGGGTAAATATAATTGGTAAATGTTTCGGTAGTATGGTCAAATCTAGCAATACCTTTTTGGTGAGAAACTATCCAAATATAACCCTCTTTATCTTCCAAAATATCCATAATAATAGATCCAGCAATTGCTAAGGAATCCTGATTATCTGGTAAAAAGGTTTGCATCATTAAGCCATCCCAACGAGCTAATCCATCATGCGTACCAAACCACATATAACCACGACTATCTTGAAAAACTTTTCGGACACGATTATCGGGCAAACCGTCTGATTCTCCGAGGTGACGAAATTGGTAGTTGTCAGATTGAGCACAAGCATTCAAAGCGAATAGCAAAAGAAATAGCCCTACTAACAAAGGAATTTGCTTAAAAAGAGTAGGTTGAATCATTTTGTGTTTAAGCTAAAACTGTTTAGAAAAAGGAAGGGGATTGGTCTTGATAAATCTATTTTTTGTCTTAAACCCTTTCTGGTTTTAAAACAGACTTTTCAAAAATTTCATCAACAGTAGGAGTATTTTGAATGATGGGAATCCATACTTTAAAGGTATTCCCTTTTTCTAAATCACTTTCTAGTGCTATCTTCCCGCCCATTAATTTGACCAATTCATTACTTTGAGAGAAACGGACACCCACACCAAATTTTTGACTATAATAATCTAAATTGAAATCTTGCTCAAAGATTTGATTAATATATTCAGGAGCAATTCCGTCTCCAGTATCTTTCACCTTTATATATAAAAATTGCTCTTGCTTTTTAACTTGGAAAAAGACGATTCCATTTTTAGGTGTAAACTCTATGGCATTTATCAATAAATTAGAAAGGATAGTAGCTAATTTGTCTGTATCCTGATTCATGACCAATGATTTAAAACCAATTTGATATTTAAGCTGGATATTTTTCTTTTTAGCGATAGGGAAAACATTTTTATAAGTATATAAGAATAAACCTTTGGTCTCTTTTTTTACTAGATTTAAAACGGGTTTTTTAGCCCTTATTTCTAGTAGATTTTTGTACTGTTTGGTAAGTTTCAGAAAGGAGGTGTCGCCAGTTTTAACGAGAGCTACTCTTTTAGCATATTCAGTTTTATAGGGTTCTTTCTTAATTTGACTGATTTTTCCCAAAAACTCATTAAGTTCAGGGTTAATCTCTTCGTTAAATTTGGTAAATATTTCTATCAATTCCTCATTAAATGCATTGAGACTTTTTTGATCCAGCTTCTTACGTATTTGAGTGATCATTAAGTGATTTAGTGTATAACCAGTCAATACTATTAATATAGCATATATGCCCCAAGCGAACCAAGTGTTCCACCAAGGCTGGATAATAAGAATATCAAGAGTCCTTAGCGTAGCTATTGGGCTTCCAATTTGATACACTTGAAATTGATATTTACCTGGCGATAGATTCGTGAAATTAGTATAATGTTCATGATAAGTAGAGGTTGATTTCTGGGAGATATCTAATCCATTTCCTTTTAAACGATAATTAAAACTAACGTTTCTTGGATTGGGAGCATTCGGTGCGGAAAACCCTAAAGTAAAGGCATTCTCATCATGATTTAACACCAATTTTTCTAAATGATTCACCTCTAGAGGGGCTTTTACTTTATTGATTTGGAAACTGAATTCTCCTAGGGTTACTTTTTGAGCGGAGGATGTTTGGAGTAATTGGTTAGGATTAAATCGACTATATCCATCAGATTGTCCTACGACTATTTCGCCAGAAGGCAATTCAAAGAACCCATTTTGTTTAAGGGATTGTTCTTTTAGACCAACCCGTTCATCAAAAGTTTCAAAATGCTTCTTATCTCGATTTAATAAATAAATTCCTTGACTAGTTGTTACCCATAAACGGTCTTTGCTATCGACAAAAAGTTTGTCAATTTTCCCCGTTGGTGAATTAAGAAGGGTTGATGGCATTAAAATATCGGGAGATTTTATATTTGTTGCCCAAAGCTTCTTGCGCTGTGTGCCAATCCATAAAGTGCCATTTTTATCTTCTGCTACTCACGTAATAGAGAAACCCTCTGTACTTTTAAAATGATTAAAGGATTTATTTTTTAAATCAAAACTATAGAGTCCATGAGTTGTTGCTACCCATAAATTATCGTACGCCCCTTTTGAAATTTCATCTATTTCAAGTACTCCATAATTCCCTTTTGGTTTGTTTGCAGGATAAGCAGTTAATTGCTGATTTGCCGTATTTAATTCATAAAGGCTTCCTTCTTTAGTAGCTATCCAAAGATTTTCTTTATCGTCTTCATATAGGCCAATAATAGTTTTTTCAGAAAGGCTAACAGCCTTAAAACTATCGGAAATATAAGGAATCAATTTGTTTTGTTCAACATCCAAATGAAGTAAGCTAGAGCGGACTGCTCGTATATTAGAAACGTTTTGGCTTTGTTTACCTCCTACCCAAATTTTTCCTTGCTTAGTTACCAATACCGTAGTATAATGTTGGTACTTTTCTTCATTGTTGGCGGTTGGAATGGTTTGATAAGCACCATCTTTGACATTTATGGCATAAAAACCGTCACATGCAAAAGCAGTAGCATAAAGAGTATTATCCTTGCTATAGGCAAAGTCTGTAATGTTCTTTTTGGTAATTTGCAAACAATAACTCATTTCTATTGGTACGAAAGAGAAAAGAGAAGAGTGATTGTTAGACTGCCCAAAAGAATAAGCGGAAAATAGACAGATGAATAGTATTAAAGGAAGCACAATAGCTCTCATAGTAATAAACATTTTTTGTGTAATTAATGGTGTAGTTTAGTAGAAAAAATGTGGAGAGGTATTAGTTATGTCTTACAAAGAAAATGCCATAAATTAATGGCTACTTTAAGGTAGGATTGAATTCTTTGACACTCCCCTAGGCTAAAGACCATAGGGGTAGCCTGTTCAACGCCCTCAAAAATGAGGTCATTTTTTAAAGAATTTCC
>JAFMDF010000157.1 GCA_017857395.1 Bacteroidota bacterium
ATTCAGCTATTGGAAGTACCTCTGATAATGGCATCCTTTTTCAAGTAGATTTTTACAATGAAGATTTACTGGATTTTAAAATAATTTGGCAGTTTATCTATAGCTTATTCTTTTTAACTGTTTTAATAATCGTTAATGCTAAATGGCTACAAAACACTACCTTAAAAAAAGTCACTTTGGTCCTAAGTGGCTTAGCTATTTTAGTATTTTTAACGCAAGGACTTTATTTTTTAAGGGAGTTACAACAAAGTTATCTATTGCAAGAATTAGCTGACTATTACACCATCAGTAATTTCAATATCACTATTCGATATATTGCCTTTGCTTTTTTCATTGGCTTTTTAGCAATTACTTATCGGTATCTAAAAGATACTTTCCAAGCGCTAAATTTAACCGTCGTTTTTGATTTAATTTTGCATGCGGCTATCTTAGTTTTAGTCAGTAGTGAATTAATTTATTGGATGGAAATGGACGTTCTTCCTCAGGCAGATAAACTTGGATTAAGTATTTTATGGGGACTTTATGCCTTATTGTTAATTGGATTAGGTATTTGGAAGCAAAAACAGCATCTACGAATTGCAGCGATGGTTTTATTTGGCATCACCCTATTCAAATTATTTTTCTACGATTTAAGTCATTTAGAAACGATTGCTAAAACCATTGTCCTCGTCTCTTTAGGGCTTTTATTATTAATCATTTCTTTTTTGTATAATAAATATAAACACCTAATCACCAATGAATCTGAAAATTAAATTCCTACTCTATTTAAATCTATTCGTTTATACTTTAGCCTTTGGCCAAATCGAGCAATATGATTATCAACGGTCGATTAACGGCATTAATAATCAATGGCATCAAATTGATTTGCCTGAAGGGATGTATGAAAAGGTCGATCCTTCTTTTTCAGATATAAGAATTTTTGGCATTACCAATGAAAAAGATACCATAGAAGCACCCTATTTATTAAAAATCGGAAAATCTATAATTGAAAAAGAAGCGACTCCTTTTAAAATCATTAATAAAACATTGACCAAAAATGGGCATTATTTCACCTTTGAATTAACGAATCCTACAATCCTTAACCAAATAATATTAGATATAGGGGAGCAAAATTTTGATTGGAAAATAAAATTAGAAGGCAGTCAAAATCAACAAGATTGGTTTACCATTAAAGATAATTATCGGATTGTTTCTATTAATAATCCCGCAACTGATTATCAATTTACCACCTTAAATTTTACCACTGCTAAATATCGCTTTTTTCGAGTGTTGGTTAAAACTTCTCGTGTGGTTACTTTAAAAAAAGCACAATTAGCCTTACAAAATAAAGCGGTTGCCGATTATATAACGTATCCAATCATGCAGCAAGAAATAAGCAATAATAAACAACAAAAAACTACGCTAATCGAATTAGAATTAGCTCATGCTACTCCACTTAGTTTTTTAAAAATAGGGATTAACAATAATTTTGATTTTTATCGCTCCATCAATATCCAATATTTAAAAGACAGCATTCAAACCGAAAAAGGTTGGCATTATCAATATCAAAGCCTTCATCGAGCGGTATTGAGTTCTTTAGAAAGCAATGACTATTCCTTTAAAAGTACGTTAGTTAAAAAACTAAGAATCATTATCCAAAATCAGGATAATCCACCATTGACCATAGACTCCGTAGTTATTAAAGGTTATCCGCATCAGCTAATTGCTCGTTTTACTCAGCCTGCCATTTATTATTTGACCTACGGCAGGAAAAATTCGCCTTCTCCTCGCTATGATTTACAACAGTTTTCGGATAAAATCCCTACAACCTTAACGACTTTATCTTTAGGAGAAGAACAATTAATTCCCAAAACAACGACCCCAACTACTTCTCCTTTATTTGCTAATAAATGGTGGTTATGGGGATTAATGGGATTCATTATCTTAGTTTTAGGCTGGTTTACCATGAAGATGTTAAAGGAAACATGAGGAATTGGGTTTACCAAAAAAATCGTAGTTTCGCCCAGATAAAACACTCAAAATATGAAAGTCAAATTTATAATTTTTATAGTCTTACCAATTTTTAGTTTTTTTGCTTGCGGAGAAGTTACGTCCGCCCAAAAAGAAGCAACTACTACTTCCGAACCAAACCTCCAAACCATGATAGGTCAAATGATTATGGTAGGTACAAGAGGCATGACCATTGAAGAAGTCAGCCCACAATTTAAAGCGCAAATAAAAACAGGCAAAATAGGCGGCGTTATACTATTCGACTATGATGTGGTCAAAAAAGTAGCACATCGAAACATTCAATCCCCTGCACAAGTCAAAACATTAATTACGGGTTTGCAAAAAGAAGCCCCTACCCCACTCTTTATGGCAGTTGACCAAGAAGGTGGACGAGTGAATCGCTTAAAGCCAAAATATGGTTTTCCGACTAGCGTCTCTGCACAATATTTAGGCACTTTAGATAATGTTGATTCTACTGCCTTTTATGCCAATCGTACGGCAACCCTTTGCCGTGAATTAGGATTCAATGTCAATTTTGCGCCTGCGGTCGATGTAAACTTTAATCCAGAAAGTCCTGCTATTGGCAAAATTGAAAGAAGTTTTTCTGCTGACCCTGCAATGGTTATCAAACACGCAGGCATTTTAATCGAGGCGCAGCATGCTAAGGGTATTCTATCAACCTTAAAGCATTTCCCTGGACATGGTAGTGCGCAAGCAGATTCCCATTATGGTGTAACAGATGTAACCAAATACTGGCAAGAAAGCGAATTAATTCCTTTTGAAAATTTGGGCAAATCAGCTAATAATGTGGCGATTATGACTGCCCACGTTGCCAATCAAAATTTAGATGCTGATTATCCAGCTACCCTTTCTAAAAAAATTATTACAGGCATTCTACGAGAAAAATTAGGGTTTCAAGGTTTGGTTTTTTCGGATGATATGCAAATGAAGGCGGTTAATGCACAATTTGGATTTGAAACGCTTTTAGAAAAGTCAATTAATGCAGGCGTTGATGTCTTGGTTTTTGGAAATAATTTGGAATATGATGAAATGATACCGACTAAGGCTATTGAGGCAATTACTAAAATGGTGGAAAAAGGGACGATTTCTAAGAAGCGAATTCAAGAGTCTTATGATAGGATTAAGAAGGTAAAACACCAATTACAAGAATAAAAGCATCTACTAAAGCAAAGCTTTAGCAAAATGAAAAACCAACTCCTTTATCTCGTTATTAGTTGTTCCTTATTCATTGCATGTCAGCAAGAAAAAGCAATCCCAGCTTCTTTTACTGAAAGGATTAATCAATTAGCCAATCGTTATTTGGCATTGGGTCGATTTAGTGGGACCATATTGATAGCAAAGGGAGATCAGTTATTATTTCATCAATCTTATGGTTTAGCAGACTACGTTAAGCAACAAGCTTTCACCGAAAATACCGCTTTTAAAATTGGAGCATTAACGAAGTTCTTTACCGCTTATATCATTGAGCAAATGGCAAAGGAAAATAAACTTAACTTAACGGCTCAAATAAAGACGTATTTAACAAATTTCGAAGGAAACCATACCGTAAAAGACCTTTTAGACCAACAAGATAATTCAGAGAAAATAGGTTATCCTATATTAGGTAAACTCATAGAAAAGCAATTAGATATTTCCTATCAACAAGCCATTGAAAAATATTTACCGCCATTAGGCATTCATCAAACTTTTTTCCAAAAAGAAAATACAACTTTAGCAAAAGGCTATCTTTTCCATAATTACAGAGGACAAGGATTAGAATTGGAAACAGCACCCAATTATGAAGAAGCGACGGCTTTTAGTAGTTATGGGTTAAAATCTACTGCTATAGATTTATGGAAATTTTCTTTATTATTAACCAATCAATCTATTCATAAAAGTAGTTATTTAGAAAACGATGGGTTTAGTTATACTTTTCAAAAAGATACCATTGACAATTTAACCATTATTATACTCAGTAATCGGCGACATCCTGTGAGTGAAGAAATAGCCAAAAGTATTAAGGCGATTTATAATAAGACATCTTATGAACTCCCTTTACTAAGGCAGCCTGTTACTATCAATCCCAAGTTATATGCCGATTATGTGGGAATTTATGAAGTGAATCCTAATTTCCAATTTAAAGTCATTCAAAAAAAAGATAGTTTATTTACTGTAATGAATGGTCAAGCAAGTCATTTAATACCCCAGTCCGCTAATCAATTTTATTATCAGGATTTTGATGCAGCTATTCGTTTTGTTCAAGATAGCAATGGACTGGTTTCAAAGACAATATTATATAATGGCTTTCTAAACGGCCAAGTGGTGCATAAAAAAACCGAAAAATAGTCAAGAAACATATTTCGGTTATAAAGTGTCTAAAATAAAAACTCCGTTTATTGAGAGAATCTAAGCGGCTTTTTGAACGGCATTTTTTTGATAAAATACTATTAAACTCGTATTCGCAGTTACTTTCAATTTAATACCTAAAATAGCGGTTAGGAAGATGGATAAAGCTATGTTTTTACACTACAAAAATATATTGTTTTGGGGCTCAAAAAATGATACGTATCATATAGCTTAGTGATTATTATCACTATAAGGTTGCTTACATTTATTCCATTCTCGTCACCATATCCACACCACTAATATTCTTTAGCGATTTTACCACTAATCCTAATTGTGCGGTATTTTTTACCTGCAAACTAATCTGGCATTCATAAATACCTTCATTACTCGCAATTTGAAAAGAGCGAATATTCAAACCCAAACCTGAAGAAATTTGATTGGTAATAGCTTCTATCACCCCAATTCCAGTATCTACGCCCGTAATTACTAAAGTAGCCGCAAAATTAGTCGCACTTACACTTTCCCAATCAGCTCTTAAAATCCGATAGCCATATTTAGCAGCTAGATTAGTCGCATTAGGGCAATTAGAACGATGTATTTTCAGTCCATTAGTACTTAAATAAGCAAAAACTGCATCCCCTGGCACAGGATGGCAGCAAGTGGCAAAAGAATAATCCAAGTTATCTGCGGGTTCTCCGTTGATATGCAAGCCAGATCTCGGAATCGTAAGATCTACTGGTTTTGTGGTAAGAACAGGCTTCTCTGGTAATTTGTCTTCTTTAATGACAATTAACTTTAATTTTCCTCCCTCTACCGTAAAATTTTTAAGTAATTCTGTTGGGTTCAGTTTCTCCTTTGAAATATCAAAATACAAATCAACATGAGATTTATATTTCAAAAACTTAGCAAATATTTCGATATTCGATTCTACAAAATCAGCTTTAATATTTTTAAATTTCCGTTCTAAAGTTTCTCTACCAATCTGCCCTTCTTTCTTCCGTTCTTCCTTCATAGCGGAACGGATTTTATTACGTGCCTTACCCGTTGCCACCATTTTTAGCCAACTCTCTGATGGTTTTTGGCTTTTATTCGTCGTAATATGTACTTGATCACCATTTTTCAACACATGCCCCATCGGCACCAATTTATTATTGACTTTGATGGCCGTTGCATGATAGCCCACATCGGAATGAATACTAAAAGCAAAATCTAATGCCGTTCCTCCCTTTGGTAAAACCCGCATATCTCCTTTTGGCGTATATACATAAACCTCTTCATTAAATAGATTGGTTTTGAAATCATTCAAAAAATCAATGGCATCCATGGAGGAATTATCCAAAATTTCTCGAACATTATTTAACCAAGCATCATATACATTCGGTGATTTAGAGGCTTTCTTATATTTCCAATGCGCTGCAAATCCACGTTCTGCAATATCATCCATACGTTCACTCCGAATCTGTACTTCTACAAAACGACCTTTGGGACCAACGACTGTGGTGTGTAAAGATTCATATCCATTCGCCTTTGGGACCGTCACCCAGTCTTTTAGTCGTTCTGGAATTGGTAAATAAACATCTGTAATAATGGAATAGACTTGCCAACAAATAGATTTCTCTTTACTAGGCGGTACATCTACAATAATCCGAACCGCAAATAAATCATAAATTTCCTCAAAAGGTATCTTCTTCGTTTTCAATTTATTCCAAATAGAATAGACTGATTTTGGTCGCCCAGTCGTCCGATAAGGAATCATATTTTCTTTTAATTCCTTTTCTAATGGTTCTATAAATTCTTTAATATATCGATTTCGTTCTTTTTTAGTGGCTTGTAGTTTTTGGGAAATATCTGCATAAACATCTCGATTGGTAATTTTCATCGAGAGGTCTTCAAATTCTGTCTTCATTTTATACAAACCCAATCGGTGTGCTAATGGGCTGTAAATAAAGCTAGTTTCCGCCGCTATTTTAACTTGCTTATGCGGTGGCATAGCACCCAAAGTTCGCATATTATGCAAACGATCCGCCATTTTGATTAAAACTACTCGGACATCTACCGTTAAAGTTGATAAAACTTTCTTGAAATTTTCAGCCTGTGGACTTTCTACATCTGCACTATCTTCACTCTTAAAGTCTAATTTTGTTAAACCATTGACGATTAACGCTACTCGTTCTCCAAATTGTTCTTTAATATCATTCAAAGAAACAGACGTATCTTCTACTACATCATGTAGCAATGCGCAAATAACCGCAGTTGCTCCTAGGCCAATTTCTGCCGTACAAATACGAGCCACTTCAATCGGATGCAAGACATAAGGTTCTCCAGTTTTTCGGCGTTGCGTTTTATGTGCCTCAACAGCTAATTCATAAGCTGCTCGAATATTTACCTTATCCTTTTTATCTGTTTTAGTCTTAATAGAACGTAGAAGGTTTCGGTAAGCTCTCGTAATGAGTCTTTTTTCCTTTTCTTCTCTAGTCTCTTTTATCAATATTTCACTCATTACACTTCGTATTTTGGCGGTCAATAATCCGCTATGCACTTAATTAAAAAGTAGTTAAATCGAATTATGGGTTGTGGGTTCAAAATAGCAAATACTTGATATTTAAATAAATATTAAACAGCACTTCTATCCAACCCGAAACAGACAATTCAGAACAATGCTTATTTTCAAAATAATATCATTTATTTAAATAAGTTGCTCTTATATTTGTACCCTCACTTATAAAAATCTTAGGGTATATACAAAACTATAAAAAAATTGCACGTGCTGCTTGACTATTCCTATAAATTTAAAATTATCGGCGTTTTTTTATCGAAAATCCTTACATGTTTTTAAA
This sequence comes from Bacteroidota bacterium, assembly GCA_017857395.1. Classification (GTDB taxonomy): domain Bacteria; phylum Bacteroidota; class Bacteroidia; order Chitinophagales; family Saprospiraceae; genus JAFMDF01. The sequence continues at coordinate 7,173 of JAFMDF010000157.1, forward strand.
AAAGGTTTTATCTTTGCACTCGCTTTTAAAAAAGCGGTTTATTTATAGGTTATTTTATAAGTAACTATTAAAATAATAGATGAGTTTAATTTTTATTAAAAATTTAACCATTCATTATTAATGCGGGTGTGGTGAAATTGGTAGACACGCTAGACTTAGGATCTAGTGCTTCGCGGCTTGGGGGTTCGAGTCCCTCCACCCGCACCATACAAAAAGAAATCTGACTCTCGGGTCGGATTTTTTTTTTTGATTCTTATAAAGAAAAGGTTATTAAAAGAAATTGAAAAGGAAGGCTTACCAAATAAAAAATTAAAAATTATTGACAATCAATGGTTTTAGTATTTTAAAAATGTAAATTCATTTTTCCTTTGTTCTTTAATAAATAGTAGTAACAACAAATGTTTCAAGGTTGATTGCTCCTTATTAATAACCAATCAACTAATCATTAGCATTTATTTTACAGGTGAATTCCCTTACGGATGTCAAACCGAATAAATGCTACTTAATATCATTACCATGCCAACCATTGTCAGAGAAGATCATGACAATATGAATGCAACCATTACCTTAAGCATTCCTGTCTCCGACTACCAACCAGCATTTAAAGCAAAACTTAACGAGTACAAGAAAACAGCCCACATGAAAGGGTTTAGAAAAGGAAAAACGCCTTTTTCTGTTATCCGAAAAATGTACGGTAAAGGGACCTTGGTTGATTTAATCAATAAAATGGTTGGGGAAGAATTAGATAAATACATCAAAGCCGAAAATCTTGATTTATTAGGTAATCCAATTCCTGCTGAAAATCAAGAGAGCTACGAATTTGAAACGAAGGACTTAGAAGATTTTAATTTCAAGTTTGATATCGGCATAGCACCAGCCTTTGAGGTAACTGGCTTAGATGGAACGACTTTTAATTATCATAATGCCATTATCCCTGATTCCATGGTACAAGGGGATTTGGAAAATGCACAGAAGCAGTTAGGGACCCAAGGGCCTGTAGAAGATGAGATTCAAGACGAAGATGTGATTAAGGTTCAGGCAGATGAATTATTAGCAGAAGGAGGCATCAAGGAGGATGGTTTTGCCAACGAATTTTCTGTAAGTTATAATTTATTGACCGATGAAGGAAAAGCAGCATTTGCGGGAAAGAAAAAAGGAGATTTAGTTCAATTTGATATTTTCAATTTAGAAGCAGGTAAAGATGATGCTTTTGTTAGAAAATATTTCTTGGATGTCAATGAAGATGCAGAAGACAATCCAGAAATTGGCAATATGTTTCAAGGATTGATTACGGAAGTAACGCGAGTTATTCCAGCAGAAATGAATCAAGAATTCTTTGATAAATATATGGGCCCAGGAAAAGTTAGTTCAGAGGAAGAACTAATGGAGGAATTGAAGAGCCGTACTAAAATGTACTTTGATAGACAAGCAGATTCTTTCTTGTTTAGAGACATCAAAGAACACTTAGAAGCGGAAAACAAATTAGAATTCCCACAAGAATTCTTAAAGCGTTGGATGGTGGCTAGTGGCAATTTGCCAAAAGGTAAAACAGCAGACGAAGAAATCGGTAATTTAACAGAAGGCTTAACGTGGACCTTGATTAGAGGTAAACTAGCTAAGCGTTTTGAAATTACGGTGACGGAGGTAGAAATCAAGCAAAGATTAAGAATGCAATTAATCCAAATGTTTGGTGGACAGGATTTTGGTGCAATGCTAGATGATTATGTGAATAAAATGTACGAAGAAGAGCAGCAGTATCATAATGCTTATACCCAAGTTTTATCAGACAAATTATTTAATTCCATGAAAGAAGTGGTCACTTTGAACAAGGTGGACATTACAACAGAAGAGTTAGAAAAACTAGTCGCAGAAGAAAACGCTAAGAACCAACCACCAGCAGCAGAAATTGCAGCAGAGGCAGCAACAGCAGAAACTTCGGAAGAAGGTATTGAAGAAGCGGAAATTGTAGAGTAGTAAAATAAATTTCAAGTCTGATTGAAACTAAAACGAGTTTTTTTGTTATAAATAAGCGTAAATTTAATTTTAATCAGCTTTTGTGTAGTATTTAGGATAAGCATCAAGAAAAATAAGTTTACTAACTTTAAATTTTTGATTGTACTAAAACTACTAAATCTCAAACCAATAGACTATGGATATGGATTTTCAGAAAGAATTCAGAAAGTTTGCCGTTAAAGACCGTGGAGTTGGCGGTATTCATGTTGATAAATATGCCGAAATTAGTGCACAAGCTTTTCAAAACAGTTTGACACCTTATATCATTGAAGAACGAAGAATGAATGCAACGGTACTAGATGTATTCTCTCGATTAATGATGGATAGAATTTTGTTTCTAGGTACGGATGTTAATTTCCAAGTAGCGAATATTTTAACCGCACAGTTATTATTTTTGGAATCAGTTGACCCAAAAAGAGATGTACAGTTATTCATTAATAGCCCAGGTGGTTCTGTGATTGATGGCATGGGCATTTATGATGTCATGCAATACATCAGCCCAGACGTAGCGACTATTTGTACGGGTTTAGCTGCTTCTATGGGAGCGGTTTTATTATCAGCAGGTGCTGCGGGTAAGCGTTCTGCGTTACCACATGCAAGAGTGATGATTCACCAATTATCTGGTGGCATGCGAGGTACGTTTAGTGATATGGAAATCAACTATAACTTGTCTAAGCAATTGAGACATGAGTTATACACGATTTTAGCGACACATAGTGGAAGAACCTTTGAAGAAATTGAAAAAGGATCAGATAGAGATAACTGGATGAAGGCGCCTATCGCTAAAGAATTTGGTTTAATTGACGAAGTATTGACAAGAGACAAAAAAGCAAGCTAAATAGGTTTAGAGGTTAAAAGGTACAAAGGTACAAAGGTAAAGAGGTATGGTGGGTAATTTCCCTTGTGCCTCTTTACCTTTTAACCTTTTAACCTTTATATCTTTACACCCCAAACAAAAATATATGCGTAGAGGCAAACAAAACTTTAGATGTTCTTTTTGTGGTAGAGATAAATCCGAAGCCCTTATTTTAATTGCAGGGATTGATGGGCATATCTGTGAAGTTTGTGTAGAACAAGCAGAAGAAATCATCCAAGAAGAATTGTATGGTAATAAAAAAGGAGAAAAAAAACCTACAGGAGCTGCTACTGCTGGCGAAGCAGAGAAAATAGCTTGGGAAGGGGAAGGAACTGATTTAGCTAGCAAATTAACCCCTAGAGATATTAAAGGGCATCTTGATAAATACGTTATTGGTCAAGATGATGCTAAAAAATTCCTATCTGTTGCCGTTTATAACCACTATAAACGTTTGAAGCAACCAGCTGATGATGAAATAGAAATCGAAAAATCCAATATTTTATTAGTCGGAAGAACAGGTACAGGAAAAACATTGTTGGCAAAGACCATTGCTAGAATGTTAAAAGTACCTTTTGCGATTGTAGATGCGACCGTATTTACAGAAGCTGGTTATGTTGGAGAAGATGTCGAGAGTATGTTAAGTCGTTTATTACAAGCTTGTGATTATAACGTATCTGCGGCAGAAAGAGGGATTGTCTATATTGATGAAATTGATAAAATTTCTAGAAAGTCAGATAATCCATCTATTACTAGAGATGTATCAGGTGAAGGGGTGCAACAGGCGATGCTAAAGATGTTGGAAGGAACAGAAGTGAATGTACCACCACAAGGCGGTAGAAAGCATCCAGAGCAAAAATTAGTCAAAGTAAATACCAATAATATTTTGTTCATCTGTGGTGGCGCTTTTGATGGCATTGAAAAAATCATTGCTCGTCGAATGAACACCCAAGTGATTGGTTTTAATGCCGATGAAAAAGAATTGGTAGACCGAGAAAATTTATTGCAATATATTTCTCACGTCGATTTAAAGGCTTTTGGTTTAATTCCAGAATTAATTGGTCGTTTACCGGTCTTAACTTATTTAAAGCCGCTTGATTTACCTGCCTTAAAAGCTATTCTAACCGAACCTAAAAATTCTTTGGTTAAACAATATTCTAGATTATTTGAACTAGAAAATATTGAATTATCCTTTACGGGTGAGGCTTTAACTTTTATTGCAGAAACTGCTTTAGATTATCAATTAGGCGCTAGAGGTTTACGGTCTATTTGCGAAGCGATTATGACGGATGCTATGTTCGAATTGCCTTCTCAAAAAGATGTACGGTCTTTTGTAATTGACCGTCTGTATGCAGAATCGAAGTTGCGAAAGTCGAAGTTGGCGCAGTTGAAAGCGGCTTAAAAAAAGAAGACAGAAGTCGGACCGAAAACCAGCACGACTGCGCATGCGGGCGGGTTGAAATTTCCTGTCAGATGTCAGATATATAATAAACAAGAAACAGGCGTTACAATTAATTTTGTAACGCCTGTTTTAGTATAAACCTATTTAAAGTGCTACAAATGAAATCTTATTCCCAACCTAAAAGATGGTTTTCCATTTTCAATTGGTAGTCTTTTAAGGGTTTCATTGTTACTTTTAATAGAAAAAGAATCATTACTAAAATCAAATTTTTTCTCCTTTATAGGACTTACTATTGTTTGGTTGGAATCCTCATTATTATTAATTGTAAGACTCCCTTTTTCGTGTAAAGGTAGCGTAAAGTCCACCCCTAAATTTAACCAAACTCTATTTCTTATCGAATAACTAAAATTTAAAGAAGGCTGTATTTTAATAAAGTAATTGAGATATCCCAATTCTATATTTTTTATGCTAAAAATATCGTCGTCTATTCTCCACTTGTCATTTTCTGCGGCTAATTCAGTTGCTTGAAATGGTATTTCAAGCGTAGAAGAGGATAAATAAACACCAGAACGCAGTAAAAGAGGTCGTCCTATTTTTTTTAATTCTAATGTATAATTGATGCCTATTTCATTCCCTCTAAATCGTTTTTTTGCGCCATAATTCTTGTGTGTCCCAATATTTACCCCCCATCTTTTATTCAATCTAAATCCCATATAAGAATAACGACTAATAATGTTAGAGAATCCCAGTAATTTCCTTTCTATCTCAATGGGACTATTTCCTTCTCCCCAGCCATTTATTTGTAAAATTTGTGCTTGCATAGAAATGGGAAAATATCCTGCTTCATATCCAAGTTCTATTTTAGACATAAGTTGGTAAAGCTTTTGTTTAGATTGTTTTTTCTTATATTCTTTCTTTAACCTGTCAGAATTCTCTTCTTTTTCTAAATCTTTAGTAATTAATTTAAGTTGTGATTCAAGTGATTCTTCTTTTTCCAATATTGAATATTCTTTAAAAAAATCAAAATCGTTATTTTCTTGCCTTATAAATACTTCTCCAAAAGAAATTCTTTCTGCTAATGGAATAGCTTTAACACCCTCTATGACTACTTCGTTTACAGCAAAATCGTCTAAAAATAATAGGGTTGTTTTCGTTGATTTATCAAACCCCTTTCCTTTAAAAGCAGCATGTTTAAGGTGCCATTTATCGTTTAATTTTTGAAATCGAATTTTATGACTAACTGCTAAACTTTTATAGGGAGTTCCTGGGAAACGTAAAGCATTTCTCTTTCTAATACCTTTCTCATTGAGTTGAATATCAGCTTCTTTATAAGCATAAGTCTCACTATCAATGAGCAATCGTCCTTCCGCAATACCTTTTAATTTTCCATTTTCTGTTGAAAAATGAATTTCATATATTTCTCGTTCGCCATCCATTAAAATGCTAGTTAAACTAAATTTATAACGGTCAAAAAATTTCGGGTTAATGAATTCGCTTCTCTTTTTTACGAAATCTGTATTTCCTGCTACGAAATGTGTGGCTATAAAGTCTAATTTACTAATAGTATCCGTTTCTGGGAAAAAATAAGTTCTTGCTTTATTAATTTTTACTTGTCCTCTGTCCCCTTTATATCCTTTATTGTATTTACTCTTAACAAAATCAAGAATACCTTCGGATAAATTTAAATAATTGTCGAAACTATCCTTTGTAATCTCTCTATAATATCCAATTAATTTAGTCGTTTTTTGCGGATAGTTTTTTTCAATATTTCTATAAGCTTTAGTTAAAATATTCAATACATTGCCATCTGCTACAACAGAAATTGCATCAAGTAGGTGTGTTTTGGGATGCAAATAAATAGTGTCAGGAATTATATCGGCTGATACAAATATTTTTTGCTCAAAACCTATAAAGCCTATTACTAAATTTCTATGTCGAGATTTCTTTAATTTTAATTTAAAATACCCATCTTCATTAGTAATTGTACCAATACTTGTTCCTTCTAAAGCAATATTAGCGTAAACTAAGGGTTGATTTGTAGTAGCATTAACGACGATACTCGTAATAGCTCTTTGTCCTATAAGGAGATTTGGCAAAAAATAGAGCATAATAAAATGCAGTAAGTATATTTTATTAGAAATCATTTTTTCAACTCGATTTTTAGTATTCTTAAAGTACATGGGTAGTTCTTTTTTAGAGATGAGGCATTTTTTTTAATAGCCGAAATTCTTTAGGGCTTTATCAACCTGTAATCCCTTATTAAACATTAAAAGCATTATTCCAAGTGCACCTTCTCTTGCTTTTTATCCCTGTCCCAAATAAACATCAATCAGCTTCAAGCGAAACAAGAAATCATACTTTGCCCGCACCACATCCAATTCCGCTGTATCCAAATTCGTTTTAGTAGTCGTATATTCCAAAGTATTAATTGCCCCTAATTGATGCTTTTTCTGCGCATTTTGAAAAGAAGCTTTTGCAGCGTTCAAGGCAGATGCTGTCGCTTCCAAAGCAGACTTAGCTCCATTCGCATTGGCAATAGCATTTTGAATAGTCGATTTTAACTGTTGTTCCACTTGTCGTTGTCGTACTTCCGCATTAATCAATTCCAGTCGAGCCTGTTCCATCCCAATCTTCGTTTGGTGATTATTATAAATCGGAATACTGACTCGGATACCAACACTTTGTCCTAGATTATTATCAATTTGATTAAAATAAGGACTGTCTGTAAAGTCCGAAACATTGGAGTAACTCGAATTTAAAGCGGCAGAAAGTGCGATGCTTGGCAAACTGCTCGCTTTAGCAATCGGAATGCCCAAAGCAGCACTTTCCATCCGCAATGCTGCTGCTTTAACGCTTGGCTGCGTGTTTATCGCTTGGGTATAGAGATCCGTTAACTCAAAAGGGTTCGTTGATACTGGATTTGTTACCATTGTTGGTACTTCAATTACTAGCTGATAATCAGGTGCTAATTCCATTAAATTTTTTAGGCGCAAATAATTCACATCCAAAGCATTTTGTGCATTGACAAAAGTCTGGCGATTTCGAGCAATTTGAGCGACCATTTCCAAACGGTCATTTTGCGGCAACACACCTGCGGTAATCTGTCTATCAATGTACAATAATTGTTCTTTTGCCTGCCCCACTTGCCGATTGGCAATTTCCACTTGCTCTTTGGTCAATAAAATATCCAAATAAGCGGCAGTAATATCCAAAGTTAAGGTCTGGATATAATCATCAGATTCTGCTCTAGCAGCTGCAATATTAAACTGACTTTGTTTAATGGAATGCGTAATCCGACCACCACTATAAACCACCGCACTCGTTTGAATGCCAAAAGAGTTAAAGCCTATTCGCTGATTTCTAAACCCATTCGTCGTTGGGTCTATGGTTCGTCCAAAATTAAAGCCACCATCTACATTCGCATTCACACTTGGCAGACGGGCATATTGAGCTGATTTTTTCGCCAATTCTGCTTGTCGGATACCAATTTCAGCTTGTTTTAGATTTAAGCTATTTGCTTTGGCATGTTGAATGCATTGGGGTAGAGACCAAGTTGTTTGGGCAATTGCGTTAAAAGCAAAGGCTGCTCCGCAAAGGAGTATTAATAAGGTTTGTTTCATTTCTTGGTTTTTATGGGTTTGAATATATTTGCTATCTATTAAATAATAGATGATAAGTAAAATGTACATTAATACCATGAAAATCATCCGTGGAGACTAATATCCTCTAGTTTCCCACGGATAGCCTCCACGGATTTTAGTTGTCTATTTTATTTTTTAATCAGTACTAAGCAGCTTTACGATCTAAAAAAAATCCGTACAAATCCGCCAAATCCGCTTAATCCGTACAACCTATCCTCCTAGCTCGTTTGCATAGCTTATTAATCATTTAAATCACTCAATAAAGCCGTTTCCGTTTCCTCCACAGGAAAATAATCCATTTTATCCAATACCACCGTCTGCTCTACCCCATCTTGCTCAAAAGTCATCGTCAATTGCTCAAATCCTTTAAAACTAAAAGCGCAATATTTATCCGCTGTATCCATCAATGCTCCATTCAGGCTAATCACTTTTGCCCCAGGTAAAAGGCCTACCTTATTCGCTGCAAAACCCATATAAATAGATTTAATTATCAAAGCATTGGCCTTTTCATCATATCGAGCACCAAAACCAAAGCCCTTGCGACCAAAATATTGCTGAGCATAAGGCTCTAAAATTAAAGCATCATCTTTCCAACTGATGGTCATTTTATAGTTTTTTAGAAAACCTAAACCTAATAAACCCATAGGCGTATCACTTGCAGAAACTGAGAAACGAGGCAAAATAATATCGCCTATTTGAAAATTTTCAATTTCTTGAACCATGGCCTTAGATTTATTTTCACCGTCTAAGCCAACACTTGCATTACCTATCATGTCAATACTCCTACCTTTTACTTTTTCTACTTCTTTAATATTGGTACTGGCATAACCACTATTCCCCAAATCAACCGTAAGGCGAGTTTTCAAAGAATCTGCCCCTAATTTAGCAGTTACATATAATTGATGCCCAAAAGGATTTTCGCTTAATTTAATAGTATCAATAGCTTCCTCAAAAGCCAGTTGGTCTAATTCAGAAACTACTTGAATTTCCTCTTTTTCAAAATCTATTTGCCAAACTAAATGTTGCATCGCTTCTTTACCTAAAATACCATAAATATCATCGGTACAAGAAATGGGCAATTTTTCAATACTTTCTGCCGAGACATTTTTAAATTCAATATTTCCCAGCATTAATTGGTCAATTTGATGAATGTCAGGAAATAACATCCCTCCACCTGCTCCAATAGCAAAACCGTTTCCAATATCGGGTAAATCTTGCTGATCTAACATATTCTTAAAAACATAAGTAGTTGCTCCAGAATCTAAAATAAAGGGATATTTTTCTTTACTCCCATTAATCCGTACTTCCACGATCATATGTCTGGACGGGCTGTAATAAAAAGGAATCGTCTCCTTTACATTTTCGTTCACCAATTCTACTCGGTCGAGTACTTTGAAGATGTTGAACATATAAATCACTAAACCTACGAAGGCGATAACGCCTGTGCTAATGATGCCTAGAAGGACTTTTTGCCATGTTTTCATGATAATTTATTTGTTGTTGCCAGTTGCGGGTTGCCAGTTACCTGTTACGGGTTAACAACTGGCAACAGGTAACTCGCAACTGGTTAAGCTTGAATACTTTCTTCAATAGTAATAGCAGGTTCATTCACTTTTTGAAAACCTCGATAAGCTAAGTAAGCAACTAAGGCAGCAGCAGCGAAGGAAGCGATGTATAATCCGTCATTGCCAATCATCGCTCTGGTGGATTCTGTACTTTCATCTCCCATTAGAACAGAGAGACCATTATTTAATACATGCAAAGCAATACAAACCCATAGCGAGCGTGTTTTTAAATATATCCATCCTAAAACGATGCCCATAAAAAAGGCATTAATGACTTGAATAGGAATAAAATGAATCAAGCCAAAAATAGCAGCAGAGAAAACAATCGCTTTTTGGGTACTATAATTTTTTAATAAACCTTCCAGAATAATCCCTCTAAAAACAATTTCTTCGCAGATAGGTCCAATTAAGACGACTCCTAAAAACATAAAAATTGGGTCTATATTAGCAAATACTTCTTTGTATAATGCCACAATAGCTTCATAGCCTGGCATGTAAGTCATGGACTCCCCTACAATATAACTAACACAAAAGACGAGTATAAAACCAATAGGAATTAACTTTAAAAAACTCATTTCCCATTTAAAAGCAGTCGCAATTAGTCCTCTTTGTTTGTATAAAAACCAAGCGCCAATAGAAAAACCAAAGGTCATTCCTAAACCATTGGTTAGATTATTAGTTGCTTCTTGATTGTCCATTCCGTAAATAGCATAGGCAGCTATCATAATAGGAATCATCACCAAAATCTGAATACCCAAAAATTTTAAAGCGACACCCAATCCTTGCCAAAAAGAAAGTCGATTGAGTGGTTTTTCAAAAATAGCTTGTTGTTCTATGTTTTCTGCGGTTAGGGTGCTGTTGATTTCCATGATTTGACTGGTTTTGATGTGATGAAATAAGCGGGTGATTGCTTACGGACTATTGTTTTCTTATTGGTTTTCGGGAAATAGGCTTTCAAAGCTAAATAACCATACCTTATGCCTAAGCTAATAAACAATAATTGTATGCTTTCCAATATATCGTTTAGCTCTTTCCATGGTGCATTATTTGGATGAATGATTAGGAAATGGAGACTAATGGCTAGTAGCATAAAATTATTGGCTATTAGGAATTCGTCTCTATTTTTTGTTGTCATTTTGGTTTTGTTGGGTTGGTAGCTAAACTAAATCCTACTTATTATATCAAATATCCATTAAGCATACTGCAAATAAAACAAGTATCCATTACCCAGCCAGCTATGAAATTAATCGGTAATACCGCAGTAATTTGTAGCCAGATTAAAGAAGCAGAAAAAGCTTTTGTATTGCTTGTATTTATAAATTGGTTTTCCATTGTTTAAATTTAGAAGCCTTAAGAAAATCGTTAAAACTTATTCAATCGGGTGATTTCTTATCTACAAATTTAAGGGAAGATGTCTTTTATAAAAATGACAATAAGATAGTTTTGTACTAAATCAAAATAATAGTTAAATATTCAACATAAGCATCTAAAATACTAATTATCAGTTTTTTATAAAAAGAAAAGACTACCCATGAGTAAGATAGTCCTCTCTTAATCAAATCCAACTATCTTATTTTTTATTTCGTTACGGCTGTAAGGGGTTGATTAATATACTTAAAAATGGCTTCCATTTTCGTTTCGCCTGCAAAATGCTTTACTAGTTTTTGCTGTTTATCATATATAAAGACGGAGGGAACTGCACTTGTCCCAAAAGTAGTTTGAAATTGCTGGAATTCATCTGTTAAAATAACCACATTAGGGTCATCTTTCAACTTATACTCTTCAGCAAATTGTATAGCTTCTGCTTCAGGGGCGCTTGTAACCATCAATAAATTGACTTGCTCAAAAGCAGCGCTATGTTCTTCGACTGCCTTTGCCTCATATTGGCAAAAGTGACAAGTGGGCATAAAGGAAATAATAACCGTAGGTTGTGTTAAATCGAGGTCGCTTTTAGTAAAATTTGCTCCTTCTAAAGTAGCAAATTGAAAATCAGGTAAATGATTTCGACGCTCTTCAATAACTGCTTTCTTTTGAATACCAGCTTGGATATTTGTTATTAAATAGCCAATAACACCCAATAGAAAGCAGCCTACGATTAGTTTTAGTATTGTTTTCATAATTATTTTGGTTTTAAGGTTTTAGTAAATAGTCTTTATTTAAATAGTTCGCCATACATTTTCTGCCAACGAAAGGACCAGTTTTGGTTTGCCTTCCACAAAAAATAAGTCGGAATCATCAGCATGACCAATAATATCGGCAGAAAATAAATAGTTGTTTTTACCCAGATTAATCCTCCTAAAGCTATCATTAATGGAATAGAGACCCAAGGAGATATATTTTGTTGTCGCTTGCCGAAAGATAGGGCACTTTCAAATTGAATAGGTTTGTAAATTGAACCAGCAAATCCAGTAAGTAAACAGAGTATTAAAATACTAAAATAAAAGCCGACAGCTTGCCAATTGAGCCAACCCATTATTCCTAGAGCAATAAAGGTTAATACCGCATCTATGGTCAAGGGTATGACTAAAGTCGAAAAATATATTTTCACTAAGTTCTTCCAATTTCCTGTAGTGATAACACTTAACCATATTGACCGCATATAACCGAATAAATTGCAATGGGTATAAGTAAAGACTATTAGAGGGCTTAAAAATATCCAAATCATTTCCTCTGGTTGGAAAAATATTTTGCCTGATTTTATGTAACTATAAGCTAGCCCACCTAAAAAAAACATCTTAAGCCCTAAAGCCATCAAAATCATTAACCTTATTTTCTTATTTTTAAAATAATAAGGAATGATGGTATTATTTAAGGTCATTGGTCGTTTTGAGTCAACATAGATTTTATACTGCCCGCCTTTTAACATACTTCGTTTTCCTTCTAAATGAATATTAAATAGCAGATGAGCTACAAAAAAAACAAGCAACCCTAGGCTGTACCCTATTCTTGCAGCAGCATAAGCATCAGGCATCCATAAATGCAAAGCAATAAATCCAATTATCAAAGCTAAAAAGATACCTAAGGAAGCCCTAAAACCCTCAAATTCTTCTTCTAAAAATTTCTTTAGTAAGCGTTCTATAAAATAACCATTACCAATAATTAACATAGATTCAGCAAAATGCTGTAGGAAATACCCTTTTCCAAAACTAGCCAAACCAAAAAATAGTAAAGCCATTACAAATAATAAAGAGAAAACATCATAGACTACTTCTAAAAAAATACCTTTCCACCTAGCTACTGGGTAAATCGAGGGAATAAATGGAGGTTTAAAATGATAGAAGGGGAAAAAATTGCGCAATAGCACCATCATAAATGCCATTACATTCATCCCAAAAATAAAATCAGATAAGTTTATTTCTCCTGGTTCTTCGTAGCCTTTGGTCATTAGAAAAGCAACACCTACACCATATAATACAGCAAAAAATAGCCATAATAAACGCCAGCCGTTAACTGCCCAAGCATATTTTCCGCCAAATAATTGGCGTAATCTAGATTTTATAGTGAAAGAAATTAATGCTCCCATGGTTTAAGTTTTTACAAATTAGAAATGGTGGATTTAATTAATCGACTAACCAAGCAACTTTTCCCATGTCGCCCGAATTAGACTGCAACATTTGGAAAAGAGAGTCTGATAAGACTTTTTCGCCTTTAGCGGTAAATTCTTCCATGCTGCCATTAAAGCGCAGTTCTCCTTCATGTAAAATTCCAATATGAGTAGCTAGTTTTTCTAGGTTGGCGAGATTATGAGAAGCAATAAAAATCAGGCGATCTTTGCCATAAGCTTTTAAAAATTCCACCATTTGTTGCGCAGAGAAAGGATCTAATCCCGAAAAGGGTTCGTCTAAGATTAAAATTTTAGGTTGATGTAAAACAGCAGCACAAAAAGCAACCTTCTGCTTCATTCCTGTGGAATAGCTACGAATCAGCTTATTGCCATCTTCTATATTTTCAAAGAAGTAGTTAAACATTCATAACTACCCTAAAAAATTGCAACAAAATACAGTCGTAGTTCTTTGA
>JAFMDF010000158.1 GCA_017857395.1 Bacteroidota bacterium
ATATTTCACGATAATTATTTGATTACCAATCTTTTATATCCAAAACTCACGTTATTCCAGCTCATTTTGAAGCTGCCAAAAAAAAAGGTGCCACTTTTTATTTAGCGAGCGTTGCTAAAACAGAAAAAGGAATGGAAGCAGCCCAGGAAAGATTAAGCCGCATTGCCAACAATCATAACATACCTACATTAATCGTCAACTGCGTTGGTTTTTGCGATAATTTTGAAAGTGCAGGACAATCTGCTGTTTGGGATGCACAAGGTCATCTTTTAGGGCAATTAAAGTCATTCGAAGAAGGGATGCTCTTTTTTGATACGAAAACGAAAGCAATAAATCAATTTTAAATTTTTAACAGCTAATTTTATTTCCTAATTCTTCTTTCCTTATTGCTTTTTTTACAACAAAAACAATAACAATTATGCTACTTTAATCATTGAAAGTCTATTAAAAGCATTTTTTAGCAGATTATTTCATCATTTTACTCCCCACTTTTTCACAACAACAAATATACATAACTAATTATTTATCAGCAACTTAATTGTTTTAAAAAATCAAGAAAGCTTATTTTATTGCCCACAAACACATAAATTTCTATTAAAATAATAGAATAAGGTATGCTAACTTTCCATTTTGAATTAATAAGCAGTCCAATTATTAGATAATTATACATTTTTAGAAGCCAAAGAAATTAACAGGTCTATCAATTATTGCCTGTCAACATTCAAATGACTTCTTAAGTGGAAAGAATATTTCTTGAGAGATTTTTGTTAAAGGAACTTTGGTAAGGCAAAGCTTCCTTTCTCTCTCATAGATTATTAAGTAAGGGTTAAATAATAACCTTGATTAAAACTCCGAAGAATCGGGACAGGTTTTCTGCATTTAGCTTATGTTATTTTTGATAAGATAGAAGACTATACCCTAAATTGACTTAGTAAAATACTTAATCGAAATAGCGTCCACCTAACTAAAATAACATTTTAATTTCAGAATCCAGCAACGACAAAAAAATACCATGCGACTTTATATTAGCGGTATAGCACCAGAGACAACAGAAAAAGGTTTTAGAAAGCATTTTGAAAAATATGGACTTTTGGAAACGGTCGATTTTTGGATAGATGTTACTACAGGAAAAGCCAAAGATTTTGCTTTTATAACGATGCGAGCGGAGGAAGCTAAAATAGTTTTGGAAACTTTAAGTGGACAACTATTGGATGGTCAAAAGATAGAAATTTCAAAATTGGAAAGTAAGCATAAAAACGGAGCTATCTGAAAATCCGTCAAAAAAGAGTAAGACGCAAAGCCGAAAGCGATAAGTAGGCATCATTATTCATAATAAAAAATTTAAAAATGGACTCAGCAAGAGAAAGAAAAGAAGCCTTCGAAACCATGGACAAAATGGCAATGGCAACGTAGAATTTACAGAATGGTATAAACATTTTGATGCCTTAATCAGAAAGGAAAATTCCACTTAGACGGCCGAAAAGTTATTGGCTTTATACAAGTCTTATGAAGGCGATAGCAAAGGCATTAACTTTGAGGAGTATTCCGCTTTTATGGATGCCGTTTATGGGAAGGCTAAGTAATATTTTTTTAATCTATATCTTTTTAACATAATATAGTTAAAAGGATTATTCACACAACAACTAAATTTTTTAATGATGGTTCAAGAATTGACTACTTCTAATGATTTCAATGAGTTTATTGATGGAGATAAACCTGCTGTTGTTTTTTTCTATGCAGTATGGAACGGTAACTGTAGAATGATTGCCCGACTAATTGAAAAGGCTGCTCAAAAATATGACGGAAAGATAGTATTTGGCAAAGTAAATATAGATTTGGCGAGTGATATCGCTTTTCCTCAAAAGGTGGAAACGATTCCACTTGTCCTTATATTTCAGGATGGTGAAGAATTGGAAAGAATTGAGGGGGTCTTTAGAAGTGTTGAACTGGAAAATGAAATAGATTCGTTGATAGGATAGAACATCGTCAGATTAAAAAATGATAATTGTAGTTTGGAGCTTTTTAAAAGCTCCAAGCTCTAAATCTATTAATTTTTCACCTGACGCTCCGATGTCAGAAGAAGCGCTCAATGTCTCAAGAATAAACAAAAGTTCGATATTGAAAGATTGCATCTTTCAATCAATATGTTTAACGATTTTATCGTGTCTAGTTTTAACTATAAGTCATCTTTTTAACTTAATTCATGACCATTGTTAATAGACTGTACAAGTTAAAAACTTGAATGATATTCATTGGAAGATACAATCTTCCAATATCGACACCGTGCTTTGTTGGAACTTTCGAAATCTAATAAATATTAGATTAGTTATCTGCATACTTGGAACATCGGAGCTTTGGTAAGGCAAAGCTTCTTTCTTTTTCTTAGCATTGGTGGGACATAACCATTGAATGAAATTATTTTTTTTTAACCATAGCCAACATTAAAGCAAGTACTTCTTTTTAGAAAGGAGTCAAAGGAATCATTTCTTTATCAAGAAAACAACTTGTTTAAATCATGGCTAATAAATTACTTTAAATTATGCGTAACAGTTTTGAAGACCTAAGAAATATAATTGACGGATTAAAAGAGGATTTCGAAGAATTCTATGAAAAAGACAATAAGGCAGCTGGAACTAGAATTAAAAAAGGGATGCAGAGTTTAAAAAATACGGCACAAGAAATAAAAATGGAGGTTCAAGAGCAAATGAGATAAACGCCTAATTTTGCATTCCTTAACAATTTCGGAATAGGAAACAACTAACGTCCTAATTTTACTTGTTCCTCGAACTCGCTTCGGGGAACAGTAATTTAGGTAGATTGTTTACTTTTTTCTTCCAAAAAAGATAGCTGATTGGGTAAAATAGCCTTATAGAAGCATGTTCTCTTAGAACAGGGCATTCGCAGAAACAGGGAGCAGCTCATCTGACTTATTATCAATTGCAGAAATATAGATTGACGGCTTATGTCATCGAAAAATATGGCGACTTAGCAAGGATTCAACATTCAAAATTCTTCATTCAAAATTAAATTTCATAAATATAATATGAAGAACCAATCAGTACAAAAGAAATTCACCATCCTCCATTCCAACGACATCCACGGTGATTTCCAAGCGGAGGTAGTAGACGGTAAACCAGGCAAAATGGTCGGTGGCCTATCCTTACTATCAGGCTATATTAATAAAGTCCGAAAAGAAGAAAAAAACGTGGATATGATGATTGGCGGACACTCTCACACTATTTTGGAACAACCCGAAGTCATAGGTTTAAAAATTTTCCATTCCTAATAATAGGCAATCCATCCTAATAATACACTTTTTATTTTTAAATATTTTTATAAGGGGCGAGGCAATTAATAATGTACCAGAAATGACGAGGTTATTTTTTCTTTTAACAAGGCAAAATTTTCCAGCATAGTCTTTATTACGTTGGAAAATTTTAACGCAGTTAAATGGAAAAAGAATCCGTCAGGCTGGTAGGTTATTTTTTTCCTCGTCCCTAAACAAAATTATGAATCAATTTAGCGAATTTCCTTCTTTTTCTCCCTTAAATGGGAGGACTTCATTTTCAAAATTGTCCACAGCTTCCATTTTTAAGCAATTTCGGTTGTTTACAATGCTGATATTCATTTGTTGCTCTTTGGGGAGTACAACATTTTTGAATAGCCAATGTGTGGTATCTTTACAGTCTCAAGCAGATGTAGATAATTATGCGGTCACGTTCCCTGGTTGTACAACCCCTGCTAACCTTTACATTGATGGTTCTGGTATTACAAATTTATTAGGGTTGAGTAGTATTACTTCCGTTAGTGGGAATTTAATTATTTCTGCTTCCAACTTAACGAGCCTTGACGGACTCAACAACTTATCTTCCGTTGGCGATTTAAATATGCAAAATAATGCTTCTTTAGTCAACTTTGATGGACTCAGCAATTTATCGTCCGTTAATGATGATGTAAAGATTATTAGGAATGCCTCCTTAATCAACATCGATGGACTCAGCAATTTATCTTCAGCTAATAGAATAATAATTTCTTTGAATGCCTCCTTAATCAGCATCGAGGGACTCAACGGGCTGTCTTCTCTCGGTACCTTAATTATTGTAAGACATACACAACTTTCGAATTGTAGCATTCAAGGTATTTGTGACCTTTTATCAAGCGGAACTAGTTTTAATATTGTTAACGTTGTTCCTGGTGGAGCATGTAATTCAATTGAAGATTTAGCGGCTGGCTGTGTAGTGGAAGAAGATTTAGACAGCGATGGATTTTCAGTTGAGGAGGGAGATTGCGATGATACCGATAATACCATATTTCCAGGAGCTGCAGAAGTTTGTGATGGAGTGGACAATAATTGCGATGGTCAAATAGACGAAGGCGCAGATGATGATTGTGACGGCGTAAGTAATCTTTGTGATATTTGCCCAGGTGGTGATGATTCCATAGATAATAATAATGATGGAATTGCAGATTGTAGCCAGTTATTGAGCTATAATGAGTATAGTTCAGCTTGGAAGTGTGGTAATAACAAAATCAATATTTGTCATAATGGCAAAACACTTTGTATTAGTAAAAATGCTTTGCCTGCTCATTTTAATAATCATGGTGACTTTGTGGGCCCTTGTACTTCCTGTAGTGGTTCGAATGCAGTTGGTCATCTAACTGGAAGAATTCAACAATCGAACTTCGAAGGGATTCATTCCCCATTGGAGATTTTTCCAAACCCTGCAAGCAATATTTTGAATATTCATGGCCATGATTTAGGCTCGAAAGCGGTAATTACTATTTACGATAATTTGGGAAGAAAAATTTGGCAACAAAATATGGACGATAGGGAAGGCTTTATACAAGTTGATTTAACAAACCCTATTTTTCACACGGGGATGTATATGGTTAGTATGAATACTGAAAATAGTAAGGTGGTAAAAAGATTGGTTATTTCAAAATAAGGCATACCTAGCCTCGCCGAGTCTATCGTAGAAGTTTGGACTCAATCCCGAAAGAAAATTGGGATTCCTAAAGCCGATTTGATTGAAAGAGGGACAGCGGACCATTGAATTTCGTTCGCCAGAGGCGAGCCAATAAGAGTGGTGGATTAGAAATTCTTACCATTAACCGAGTTGTCTTGTACAATCGTAACAAGGCAACTCGGCAATATGGCAACAAATCCAGCTATAAGTTTTATTTTTGATTTTTTAACACCTATAAATACAAGTACATGAAGCAACAAACACGCAAACCTTTCTACGACCTCATTATCGTGGGTGGCGGAGCTATGGGCATGGCGACCGCTTTTTATGCTACCAAAAAAGCCGCCCGAATTTTGGTTATTGACCGCTTTGATTATTTTTAATCTGATTCTCCTCGTTTAAAGTCCAATTCTGCAGGTGTCAGAAGAGGCTTTGATGGCATTGTGACGGATTATCCTAATCGGCCTTATATGGGAGGTAAAAAATAGAGGCTTTGATTGCCTAATTCTGGGCAGCTAACCTTGTTGACCAACGATTCAGAAGCAGCGAAATACATTTTTCAGGTAGCTTGTTTTGTCATTTTTTGCCCACTTTTTTAAAATTTAAAATAAGTTTAATTAATTGATAATTAATTAGTTAGGCTTGTTTTTTTGTAGAAAATATCTATTTTTTCGCCCACAAACCCTAAAATTTGTAGGAAGATACTTGGGTAAGTAGTGATACTTTTACGCTCGAGGATTCATTTCTCAGCTTTTTCATTAAAAATAAGCGGATTGCCAAATGGCATAAATATAAGGGCTTATTAAATAATTTATTATGTCTAAAAATATCGAAAAAATAGATGCGGTCGCCAAACCTGGTGGCACTTCCACTCAAGGGCAGGCCTATGCTCGACTAGAGTATTATATGGTTGATCATCCCCAACAAAAGAAATGGAAAAAAGTACCTGGCTATGTCCCTGGTGCAACTGAGGCGGAAGCTCTTGAAACGGCAAAGGTGATTGCGAATGAATTAGATGGGTTGACCATCAAAGAAATGTCGAGGGCTGCCAAAAAAATGATTGCGGATAAACGCTTAATCAATATTGGTGGACAGTATATAAAGTAAATTTGATTGATAAAACTTAGGGTCAAGAAATAAATAAGATACCTTTAATGGCGTAGTTATTATTTATTTGCTGCCCCTTAATAAAATAATAATATTATGGCTCATGTAGTTGGTAATGCATGTTTTGGTTGTAAATTTACGGACTGTGTCGAAGTCTGTCCAGTAGAATGTTTTTATGAAGGAGAACAAATGTTATATATCCATCCAGATGAATGTATTGACTGTGAGGCCTGTGTGGTAGAATGCCCTGTAGAGGCTATTTATGAGGAATTTAACATTCCTGAAGATGAGGAAGCATATGTAGCCCATAATGCAGAAATGGCACCGCAGAGTCCATCTATTACTGAACGGAAAAAACCATTAATTGACTAGTAAAACAGCATTTTACAAAAATGCCTGCCGACAATTTCAACTTTAAAGCACAACATTGAACTCGTAATGGCTGTTCAACGTCTCTTTTTTGTAAGTGCTCCATGGTGGCTGGGTATTGATGACTAGGGGTTGAAGGTGAAATTGAAAATGGAAATACTTTTACAAATCTATCTTAATGGGAATTGACTACAATCAAATAGTTGCTGCGTTGCGGGCTATACCCGACCCCCAAACGGGGCAAGATATTATTCAAGCTCGTTTGGTGCAAGACTTAAGCGTGGAGCAAGATCAGATTTATTTTTCTTTGGTTTTACCAAGTTCCTATGATGCACAGAAAGAAGCATTGAATTTGGCTTGTCAAAATGCCATCCATGCCCTTTATTCCAATGCGCAGGTACATATCCATTTCAAAACTGCCGCACAAAAATTGGGGCCGCTTCCTCAGGTGAAAAATATTATTGCCGTTGCTTCGGGCAAAGGAGGGGTTGGAAAATCTACCGTATCAGCTAATCTAGCATTGGCACTACAAAAAATGGGTAAAAAAGTCGGTTTGCTGGATGCAGACTTATATGGGCCCTCTATTCCGACCATGTTTGGCTTAGAAGGACAAAAACCTGCCTCCAAAATACTATATGGCAAAAGAAGAATGTTGCCATTAGAGGCCTATGGTATTCAACTCATGTCCGTCGGATTTATCGTCCCACCCGAACAAGCGGTCGTTATGCGAGGACCAAAATTGTCGGGGATGATTACCCATTTTTTAAAAGAGGTGCTGTGGCCAGACTTGGATTATTTGATTGTTGACTTGCCGCCTAGTACAGGAGATATTCAATTGACTTTTGCAAAGACGGTCTCTATTACGGGTGCTATTATGGTGACGACTCCACAAAAAGTAGCAGTAGTGGATGCCGTAAAAGCCATGAATATGTTTACCAATGCCGCTCTCAACGTCCCTATTTTAGGGGTAGTCGAAAATATGGCTTGGTTTACACCAAAAGAATTTCCTGATTATAAATACTTCCTTTTTGGAGAAGGTGGGGGGCAACAATTGGCTGCTATGGGAAAGACCGTTTTACTGGGACAAGTTCCATTAATTCAAGGTATTCGGGAAGCTGGGGATGTTGGGAAGCCTGCTCTCTTACAGACCGATACCTTATTGCAAACTCCATTTATGAAAGTTGCAGCGCAACTTGTTCAGCAGTTGAACTACCAAGCCAAGGAAATCAATCAGGCGACCAAGAGCTAGTAAAGACAGATTCGAATTAGATGGTAAAACGAGCTTTTTTACCCCAAAATATAAATTCCCAATAAACTTTTAAGAAAATAACCTATTTAGGAAAGGGACACTCAAACGAAATTGCCCATAAGGGAAAAAGAATATTATCGAGAGATTTTTTATTAAAGGAGCTTTGGTAAGGCAAAGCTTATTTCTTTAACATCAACAGCTAATTAAACTAAACTTAGTCTTTCACAGGAATTGCATAAAAGCTTTCTCTGATGGACAAAAAGTCTTGTTTTTTTAGTTATAAAATTACCTTTTTATTATGATTATTGCTGTTACAAAATTAAATAACAAAACTACCGAACAAAGCCTTTTAGCACTCTTTTCAAAATATGGTAAAGTCAATAACTGCGGCTTCTAACTCTGAAGTAGCACTCCATAATTTTTTGAAAATTCTTCCTCCTCCATTGATACCCGAAGCATTTCAATACGAAAAACCTGGGATACTATAATAACATCAATAGTTCGTGTAAATTGTAAAGTTAAACTCCTTAATTTTTAATGAATGAACTTCTGCGCTTTTTTGGCAGAATTTTGAATGCTGAATGCTGAATTTTGAATAGGGGAACGGATTCAAAATTCAAAATTCTTCATTCAGAATTAAGTCTAGTGTACCAAAATATATAATTTTGAAAAAATTACGACTACTATTTTATTGTTTTCTCCTACTACCTCTTTTCTCTACAGCACAAGAGACATCTAATAACGATTATACCTCAATTCTTGATACCGCAACCAGCGTATTCAGTTAAATGTAAAACATTTTCTCTCCTTGACAGAGGTTGAAATTTTAAGTATTGACCATACCACCTTGTACAGAGACGCAGATGGAGATGGTTTTGGCGATGCTAATAATTCGATTACAAATACTGCTTGTGGTGCCGCCCCTGAAGGTTATGTATTGGATAATACAGATTTTAATGATGCGGTTGCGACTGCTTATCCCAATGCAGTAGAAATCTGTGACAACATAGACAATAACAATAATGGAAATATTGATGAAGTAACAACGGATGGAGATGATGATGGCATCAATGATTGTCAAGATAATTGCCCCGATACACCTGTTGGAGAAAGAATAGGAATCAATGGCTGTTCTTGTAGTCAATTGACGCTAGATGATGGGGATTTTTGTACAACAGATATTTGTAAAGATGGATTGGTGACTAATCAAGATATGACTTTTGAACAAGAAACAATACTCCTTCAAAATACAAATCAAATTGACCCAATTTATACGGCTAATCAAACCATTACTACTGAGCAAAATGTAATTATTGAAACTAATAAAGAAGTTCGCTTTTATGCAGGTAATAGCATTATCTTAAAATCTGGTTTTGCCGTTGAAACAGGTGCTAAATTTGAGGCAAAAATAGTACTCGAATGTGTAGATAATAGTAATAGTTTGACTACAGAAACAGCTGCTATTAATCGCGTTAATCTATCAGAAAGTATAACTCCTTTATATTCAGCTATAACTTTAGGTATCGCTCCTAATCCATTTTCTAGTCAAGCTTTAATTCGGGTAAATTTATCAGTAGGCACGCTTGCCTCTTTGCAAATTTATAATCTGAACGGGCAATTGATAGATCAAATCCTCGACAAAGAATGGTTACCTAAAGGGGAATCGGAATTTATCTATACACCAGTAAATCCATTAAGTGGGATGTATTATATGGTGCTTAAAACGAATGACACGGTGAAGACTAAACCAATTATTATGGTGGATTAGTCAATCATTTTAAGGACTTCCATTATTCGTTTATCTACTAATTCTTGTTTAGTAGGATAAACTGTATTCAATTTAGCCTGTGCAATTTGTAAAATATTTGAAGAAGGTTGCTTTGAGGGGGCTAAACTAGCGGCATATAAATTGATAATGGTTAATTTTTCTGCTTCGCTCAAATGTCTTAAATCAAATGTTTGCAACCTATTGGCAATTAACTGCTGGTAGGTATTACTCGAATCTGATTGAATTAAGGTCGCCAATAAAGCTGTTTCTTCTTTAAAACTAGTTGCTTTTTGGAGGGTATCCGCCCAATTTATAGGCTTACTTTCAGTTTTAGAAGTTGTTATTTTAGAGGAAGAAGTATTCGGACTATCACAATTGGTGAAAACAATTATGACAGACATTAGTATTAACAGGAAATGAAAGGAATTGCGCATTAGACTATTGCTCGTTTTAGGTGGAATTTTGGAAGAATTGACTTTTACTAAAGACTAATACAGTAAGACTTTTCCTTCCACTTTATTCAAATCTAAACATTTTACCCACCGACTCCCTTCGTTTGGGAATAGCCTTCTTTTTTCAATAATTCAAGTACTTTTTGTTTATTATTTCCTTGAATAATGATTTCCCCATCTTTTGCAGAACCACCTACACCACATTTAGATTTTAATAATTTTCCTAAATCTTTTAAATCGTCTGCGGTACCTATAAACCCTGTTACCAAAGTTACTTCTTTTCCTTTTCGCTGCTTGCGGTCAATCATCACTCGAAGCTTTTGTTGTTGCACAGGAAGTGTTTCTGTTGCATCTTCTTCGTGGTCATAATCGTAATCAGGATTGGTGGAGAAGACCACGCCTATTCTATTTTTTTTACTTTTTTTGCCCATTTTATGCTATATTCTTTTGAACATAGTGCTTCCAGAACTTCAAGTTCTGGAAGCACTAAATTATTTAAATGGAGTTATTTAAAACTATTATTTACCAAAAACTTCTTCAAACTTAGGCAGTTTTTTATAATGCCACTTATTAATAATTTTACCATCTTTCATCACCACAATCCCTGGATTAGATCGCACAATTGTTTTTAATAAAATATCATCTGCTACATAAAATGGATAAGCCGCTTGTGCAGCATGACGGAAATCGTCAATTTTATTTTCTCCTGCACCTCCAGCTACGCCGTACACTTTCCAACCCGCTTTTTCTGCTGCTTCCGTAAATTCATTGGTAACATCCGTAAATCTAGCCACATAATTGGGGTCAAATAAATGCACATCTTTAGACTCCGTTCTTTGCTTAATTTCTTTGATAGACTTGACAATCGATGGTTCTGTTTGCCCTTCAATTAATACCGTATCCACACTATAAATAGTATCAGCAATCGTATAGCTTTGTGAAGCCATTTTATCATCATCGGTATACAGTTTATAACAAACCATCATGACACTATAACCAGGTTCTCCTAGTAATTCATCCGTTACTTCATAACCTTGATAATCCTCAATGGCATATTCACTAATTTTATTAATCGGAATGGCTGGTTCTGTTTTCTTTTGTTCAATGATTGTCCAATCCTTCTTTGGATATTTTTCATACCCTCTTTCGTTAATATATTGCTGATAAGTCAACGAAACCACTTCTTTGGAAGTATTGTTTTCTAAAATATATTCGGTAATTTGTACATTTCCCATAGCCTCCCCTTGCGCTTCTTTCTCTCCTCTAATGTCTACAGTTGTCTTAAAAGGACGGAAATCCGCATGTGGAATATCCCAAACATAATTACTAAAACAGTAGGCTAGAGAAGCAACAGTCGCTACTCCTAAAATGATATTTTGAATTTTTGTACCGAATAATTCATGCATGTCCTTATGTCGGAACATGAAATACAAAGCAGGCACTAATAAGGCGATATCTTTCATAAAAGAAACATAAGGTTCTAACTTCAAAAAGTCGCCAAAGCAACCACAATCGGTCACTTTCATATTATTTTCGTTATAAGCTGCCCATTTGCTAAACTCAAAGAAATTCACATCTTGCGGCACATATCCTGTTAAATAAGTAAAGCCAGTTAAAACCGTAAAAAATGCGACTAATCCAAAAAACAACCAACTGGTTAATTTAGATTTTGAGCCCATAATTAACATCAAGCCTAAAATAAGTTCAAAGACAATCATGCCCACAGAAAAAGAAGCCACATACTCTCCTAAAAAAGGAAAAATAGGTGCAATAAAACTCATAGCAGTATCTGAGAAAACAGATTCAAATTCCCCAAAATATTGCTCCATCTTATAGGCTGTTCCAAGTGGGTCAACTGCTTTGACCCATCCAGAAAATAGAAATAAAGCGCCACAATAGTTTTGCACAAAAGTCATTAACCAACTTTTATGTTTTTTAAGGCCAAAACCAACTAGCAGCGTTAATAAAATTGCAGCAATACCAACTCGAAAAAGTAAAATCGAAAGTGTCATTATTGATTAATTATTGTGTAGCGATTCTTTTTCACCAAAAAATGGCGGTCAAGGAATCAATGTATTTTTTAGAATTAATTATAATTACGAAATATTAGTAAAAAATGTTTTTTCTTCTTATTTGGTTCTAAAGAATTTTTACATTTTGTCGCAAAGATAGTTTTAGCTTTGATTTATGACTTATTTTTCCTGTATTTTTAATTCATCTTTACGTTTATTGCAACAAAATTGCATGAATTAGGACTTTAATTTAGCGAATAAGGTCTAAATTTTTGTGAATGAGTCGTTAACTGATAACCGTAGCTTGGACATTCTTGTCCGAGTATATGACGAGTGTTTTTTGCTCGGACAAGAATGTCCAAGCTACGGTTTATACTTGAATTAGAATAAAATTTAATATGTCAAACCTTTTAGATTCAGAATTAATATTAAATCCGAATGGTAGTATCTACCATTTAAATTTATTGCCAGAACAAGTGGCGGAAACGATTATTACGGTTGGCGACCCAGACCGAGTAGACAATGTTTCTAAGTATTTTGATAGGTTAGATTGCAAAGTCCAAAAACGGGAATTTGTAACCCATACAGGTTGGATTGGTAATAAAAGATTGACGGTTATTTCGACAGGAATTGGCACAGGGAATATTGATATTGTTGTTAATGAATTAGATGCTCTGTTTAATATTGATTTAAAGCAAAAGGCGATTAAAGAGAAATTGACCCAATTACAGTTTATTAGAATTGGAACTTCGGGTTGTTTGAAAAAAGAAATTCCCATTAATAGTTTTTTAGTGTCTGAATTTGCTGTTGGGATGGATAATTTATTGAGCTATTATGATTTTAAAAGAAATGCGGCAGAGAAAAACTTAAAACAAACGCTTCGACAATTTTTAAAAAGTAGGGAAACTAAAATTAATAAGATTCCTTATGTTTTTGCTGCCAATAAAACTTTGTTAAATCAATTAGGAAAAGATTTTTTAAGCGGTATTACTTTGACTTGTCCTGGTTTTTATGGGCCACAAGGGCGACAATTAAGAGCCAGCAATAAGGAAGCGAATTTATTAGACCATTTTGCAGCGTTTAATCAAGAAAATTATCAATATAAAAAACACAATTGGCAAATCACCAATTTTGAAATGGAGACGGCAGGCATTTATGGAATGGCTAATTTATTAGGTCATCAGGCTCTTTCTTTTAATGCCTTATTAGCCAATCGAGCAAGTGGGGAATTTAGTAAAACGCCTAAAAAAACGGTGAATCAGTTGATAGAAAAGGTATTGGAAAAGATTGTCTAGAGAACGACTTACTACTGGGACATTGGATACTTGATGCTAGATTCTTGATTGATATGGAAAATACCCAATTTCTACAAAGTACTAAAAATCATGTAGTTAGAAAACGAAAAATTAGCTACTTGATTGGCATAGTTTCTAATATCCAGTATCCAGAATCAAAATGTCCAGTAGTAAGAGAAAACGACTTACTACTGGACATTGGATACTTGTTGCTAGATTCTTGATGAGCAGAAATAATGACCCAATATCGGAACAGCCTAAAAATCAACTATTTAGATAGCTATGAATTTGGTATTTGATTTATCTAATATCAAAAATCCAGTATCTAGAATCAGAATGTCCAGTAGTAAGAGAAAACGATGAACTATAAATGATGAACGATAAATCAACGTCTCGTAGGATAGATAGTCAGATTAAAAATTGATAATTAAACAAGAAGGGAGCAGTTAAAAACCAGGCTAAATAATCCCCTTTACTGAAAGGAAAAGTGGGCTTTTTTATTGTAAAAAGGGCAAAAAAAAATTCCTGCAACCTTTGAGGGACAAAGATGCAGGAATCAACAACTAAAATAAACAAACATACTATGAGAAAACTTAGGCAAAGATATATAAAAATAATCATACATTATAATTTTATTTAATTAGCGGTTTAATAAATATGTTTTTCGTAGTAAACTATTGAGTAGTTGGTAATATCTATAAAGAATATTACAAAATTTAGCTTTTGATTTAGCTCATTCTACCTATATTTGCGAAAAATTTAGCATAGAGTCTAGGCTTTTAGGCTAATTATTCAAGTCCGACTTATTATTTAATAAACCTTACGCAAATATGAATTTTGACTTAATCGTAATAGGAAGTGGCCCAGGTGGGTATCCAGCAGCAATTAGAGCGGCTCAATTAGGCTTAAAAGTAGCCATTATAGAAAAGGAGTCTTTGGGCGGCATCTGTTTGAATTGGGGATGTATTCCTACAAAGGCATTATTAAAAAGTGCACAAGTTTTTGAATATATCAATCATGCGGCTGATTATGGTATTAAGGTTGCCAAACCAGAAGCTGACTTTACCGGCATGATAAATAGAAGTAGAGGTGTAGCAGATGGAATGAGCAAAGGTGTTACTTTTTTATTAAAAAAGAATAAAGTAACCGTTATCAAAGGTTTTGGTAAATTAGCTAGAGGTAAAAAAGTGGAGGTGACGGATGATAAAGGGCAAACAACAACTTACGAAGCTACGAATATCATTGTCGCTACTGGAGGACGAGCTAGACAGTTGCCTAACTTGCCAATTGATGGTCAAAAAATCATCGAGTATAGAAAAGCAATGAGTATGGACAAACAACCCGAAAGTATGGTGGTTGTTGGTGCAGGTGCTATTGGTGTTGAATTTGCTTATTTCTATCATTCTATTGGTACAAAAGTGACCATCGTCGAATTTATGGAGCAAGGATTGGTGCCAAGAGAGGACGCAGATATTTCTAAGCAATTAGGTAGAATTTACAAAAAGAAAGGCATTAAAATTTTAGCCAATACTGCTGTTGAAACAGTAGATACAAAAGGTGCTGGTTGCGTAGTTACCGCTAAAAATAGAAAAACAGGAAAAGTAACTACTATCAATTGCGATGTAGTGCTTTCCGCAGCGGGTGTTAGCCCGAATACGGAGAATATTGGATTGGAAGCATTAGGTATTGTCACCGAAAGAGGGCTAATAAAAGTAGATGAATTTTATAAAACCAATGTAGCGGGTATTTATGCGATTGGGGATGTGATAGCTGGCCCAGCTTTAGCGCACGTTGCAACAGCAGAAGCCATTACTTGTGTAGAGAAAATTGCAGGAGAAAATCCAAGTCCAATAGACTATGGTAATATTCCAGGTTGTACTTACTGTTCTCCAGAGATTGCCTCTGTAGGATATACAGAAGCAGCAGCAAAAGAAGCGGGTTACGATATTAAAGTAGGTAAATTTCCATTTTCTGCTTCTGGAAAAGCGAGTGCAGCAGGTGCTAAAGAAGGATTTGTTAAAATTATCTTTGATGCTAAATATGGGGAGCTTTTAGGCGCGCACATGTTGGGCTATAATGTTACAGAGATGATTGCAGAAATAGTAGCAGTTAGAAAATTAGAAACAACTGGGCATGAATTGATTAAAACGATTCACCCCCACCCAACAATGAGTGAAGCTGTTATGGAAGCAGCTGCGGATGCTTATGGAGAAGTGATTCATTTGTAAAGAAAAAAGATGTCAGAAGTCAGACCGCTTATTTCATAAACTGTCAGAAGTCAGATAGGATTCGGTTAGATTACTCATTATTAGAAATTTACACCTGCCTAATCTGGCTTCTGACAGAAAATTGAAATTTTCGGTCTGACTTCTGACTTCTCATAATGTAATATAATGGTGCAAATTTTTGTAACAGGAGGGACTTTTGATAAAGAATATAATTTTATTACGGGCCAGTTATATTTTAAAGATACCCACTTAAAGGAAATGTTAGTCCGAGGACGATGTAATATCGATATTGATATTAAGACCTTGATGATGGTGGATAGTTTAGAGATGACCGATACGGATAGAGAAATAATTGCCCATAATTGTCGGCGTTCCAATGCAGATGAAATCATTTTAACGCATGGTACAGATACGATGGTTAAAACTGCGGAATATTTAGCCAATGAAAATATTGAAGGGAAAACTATTATTATTACGGGTGCTATGGTTCCTTATGCCTTTGGTACATCTTCTGATGGATTCTTCAATTTAGGAAGTGCCATCGCTTTTGCCCAAGCCTTGCCAGAAGGCGTTTATGTTGCCATGAATGGCCGCTATTATTTATGGCATAATGTTAGGAAAAATCGAGAAACTGGCTTTTTTGAAGAAATTGACTAAGAGAATGAGTTGCGGGTTGCTAGAATGAATTTGAATAGAAATATTCTAGATTCGGCTAATTCATTAGAGTTTATTCAAAATTGTGTACCAACCCGCAACTTGAAATAACCATTTTCTAATTTACCCATTTCTCCCCTAGTCCATAAAATTGTGACTATTATCTAAAAAATCATTATGCAAGTAGATAAAAAACTAATTTCGAAGCTGGAAAAGCTAGCTCGTTTAAAACTATCAGCAGCAGAAAGTACCAAAATTCAAGGGGATTTAAATAATATTCTGCAAATGGTTAGTAAATTAGAGGAGCTAGATTTAGATAATGTCGAACCTTTGATATATATTACGGAAGAGGTAAATGTATTAAGAGAAGATGAGATAAAAAATCAGGTGGATAGAACAGCAGCGCTTTCCAATGCACCTGATAAAAATGCCGAACATTTTAAAGTGCCAAAGGTTATAGATTTATAATAAAGAGAAATCAGATGTCAGACCGAAAATTTTAATTTTCTGTCAGAAGTCAGATGAATCAAGATTAAATCTCTAATAATCAGTTGTCTATACTTTTCAAATCTGAATTCTGACAGTTTATGTAATAAACGGTCTGACTTCTATCATCTAAACCACTAATCACCCGAAGTTAACCTTCTAAATCACCGATCGCCAATGGACCCGATTATTTCGATTAAAAACCTAAAGAAAACGTATATAATGGGCGCTGAAAAAGTGCATGCCCTAAAATCCGTTACCTTAGATATCCAAAAAAATGAATACGTTGCTTTAATGGGACCTTCTGGTTCTGGTAAGTCGACTTTAATGAATTTATTGGGTTGTTTGGATACCCCAACCGCAGGAGAATATGTGCTTAATAATGAAAATGTAAGTACCTTGGATGACGGAGAATTGGCAGAAGTACGGAATAAAGAAATAGGCTTTGTTTTTCAAACATTTAATCTCTTACCGAGATTATCTTCTTTGGAGAATGTTGCTTTACCACTCGTTTATGCAGGTGTTAGCAAAACTGACCGTTTAGATAAAGCAGAAGATACTTTAACCAAGGTAGGTTTAGGCGACCGAGTAGAACATAAACCGAATGAATTATCTGGTGGACAACGACAAAGAGTTGCGATTGCAAGAGCATTAGTCAATGACCCTGCTATTATTTTAGCAGATGAACCAACTGGTAATTTGGATACTAAAACTTCCATTGAAATTATGGAAATTTTTGAAAAACTCCACGAAGCAGGCAATACGATTATTGTCGTTACCCACGAACCTGATATTGCCGCACATGCACATCGAATTATTCGACTTAGAGATGGGTTGATTGAAAAAGATGAAAAGAATGAGAATATAATTAGTGCTTTTGATGCCTCTCACCGATATTTAAGTGGAGAGCATGTGGTGGACTAGATTTTAAAATAATTTCAACTGCCTTTGGTGGAAATTTAGTCATCTAGATTAGAAATAAAAATTATCTACCTTTCAAAATATAGGAAAAAGGAGCTGCTTTACAAGTAACTCCTTTTTTGATTTTATGGCTAAGGCTTTCTTTATGGAATATTATATTTATTTTTAACGAATATAATTTGTCATATTTTATACAAATCCCTGCACCTTTTCAACATCAAAATAATAAAGTTCCTAATTTTGAGTTATTAAGAAGAAAACAAACACTTATTCAAAGCAATCTTCCACAAAGCAATCCATAAAAGACACTTTCTAGACTTAAAAAAGTACGCAATCAATCAGTACCCAATTTTACTTACTCTCCCCTGTAATAACAATCAATCATTTTGATTTACTGGCACTTGCCGAGTAACAACAAATTATTGTCAAAGCATTAGCTTTTGATGTCCTTTAAACCGATTGTTTAGCGCTAGATATTCCTATGCCTATTGGGAATATTCAAGTCCTAAACACAACTAATTTCACACACAAATGATTAAGTATATCCCGTTGCTTAGCCTTTTCTTCGTATTTTTTATGGTCAAAAACGAAGTGTACACGCAAGATTTAATTGAAAGAACCCAACAACAAATTACCCAGCAATCCAACCGAACTGAACCCAACGAATTAGCAAAATTAGTCGCCCAAAATCAACAGAGTACTGCCCGATTTAACGAATTCAACCCTTTTGAAGTCAATGAAACTACAAATTCCTTTGGAGAAGGATATGCATTAGGGAGTGTCCAATTAGACATTAAAGAAGACCAACTAAATGCCTTTATTCGAGAAAAACCCGCTACTACTACCCTAAAAATTCCTGTAGATAAAAAATCTTTTTTTGAATTAGAATTATTCAAAGTAGACCTGTTTGCAGAGAACTTTATCTATCGAGCCAGTGACGGTCGAGATTTAACCACTTTAAATCATGGTGTGTTTTATCGAGGTATTATCAAAGGAGATAATAATTCCATTGCGTCTGCTAGTATTTTTGGTCAGGAAATTAGAATTATGATTGGAGATAACGATGGTAATTATGTTATCGGCAAATTAAAAGATGGGCCAAGTCATGTTTTATATAATGATAGAAAATTACTCTTAGAAGCACCTCCAGGTTGTGTGGTAGGAGATGCGCAAGATTTGGGTAAAGATAAACTCCAAACCCAAGTAGAAAGTACTGCTAGAAATTCGATGGCTAAATGTGTGCCTATCTATGTGGAATGTGATTATGATATGTTTAAAAAACATAATAATTCCGAAGCAAGTGTTATTGCGTTTGTTAGTGCCTTAGTCAATGAAACTGCTACTATTTATGCCAATGAACAAGTAGCTATCTCGCTTTCAGATGTAAAAGTTTGGACAACTACGGATCCTTATGCCAGCTTAAGCAGCACTAGTGCCGTACTACAGCGGTTCGGGCAATTAACCAAAAACAATTATAATGGTCGATTGGCTCATTTTATTTCTACTAGGCGATTAGGTGGTGGAGTGGCTTGGTTAGATGTGCTTTGTTCTAGCTATTTTCTCTCTAGTGGCTACCATGTAGGGCCTTATGCCGTCAGTGCTAGTATGGGTACTTCTATTACCACTTTCCCAACTTATTCTTGGAATGTAGAAGTATTTGCCCATGAAATGGGGCATAATATGGGTTCTCCACACACCCAAAATTGTAGTTGGAATGGTAATAATACGGCTATAGATGCTTGTTCCTATACGGAGGGAGGTTGCCCGAGTACTTATGGTGCTTGTCCTCCTGGAGGTGGTACGATTATGAGTTACTGCCATTTAACCAATTGTGGCATTGACTTTAATAATGGTTTTGGCGCTCAACCTGGTGCTTTAATTAGAAATCGATATAATAATGCGGCTTGTGCGCTGACCTGTGCTACTCCAACTTGTGAGGATGGCGTACAGAATGGAAATGAAGAAGGGGTTGATTGTGGTGGTAGTAGTTGTACTCCTTGTCCCTGTTTTGAAAATCAAGTTACGCTCTCTATTACGCTCGATATTTATCCAGCAGAAACGAGTTGGACACTCAAAAATTCGACAGGGAATACCCTGTATACTGGTGGCAATTATAATCAGATAGGCGCTACGATTAATCAAACTCTAAATTTGCCACCTGCATCGGGTTATCAATTTACCATTAATGATGGTTTTGGCGATGGAATATGTTGTTCTTATGGCAATGGTTCATTTTCTTTAAAAGATAATCAGGGGGAAATAATTGCTAGTGGTGGCGCTTTTGGTGCTTCCTTTTCTACGACCTTTTGTACACAATCAGGAGGCCCTGTAGATAATTGTCCAAATGACCCCAATAAAACAACAGCAGGCTTATGTGGTTGTGGTGTTCCAGATACCGATTCAGATAATGATAATACACCAGATTGTGATGATAATTGCCCCAATGACCCTAATAAAGTGGCTCCTGGAAGTTGTGGCTGCGGTGTTCCAGATACAGATACCAATAATAATGGTACACCAGATTGTAAAGAAGCCAGTTTGTGCCCTGAAAATAATATAATCACTTCAAATTCCTTATCACAAACAACCTTCAATGCTCAAAAAAATCTCATAACCACTGGATCCGTAATTATCAATAATGAAATGACTTTTAAAGCTGGACAAAGCGTCCTTTTAAAATCTGGTTTTCATGCCGTAAAGGGTAGCAATTTCAAAGCAATGATAGAAAATTGTACATCCGTGGGTAATAACTTAAACGAAGAAGAAACACAGTCAAGGAAAAATGAATCAACTACCCTACCCCAACCTTCAACCCTTAATTTAAAAGTGATGCCTAATCCATTTAGAGGAACGACTAAGCTTCAATATTCCTTATCAGCAGCTATGCCCGTTTTAATTCAAGTAATGGATGTCAATGGAAGAGTCGTACAGCTAATAACCGATGGAGTTACTCAACCCGCAGGTATCCATGAAGTATATTTAAATGGCGATGATTTATTGCCAGGTATGTATTATGTCTTTTTAGTAACTCCTAAAAAAATGATTTCAGAGAAGGTTATTTTAATGCGGTAGACTTGATATT
>JAFMDF010000159.1 GCA_017857395.1 Bacteroidota bacterium
TTTTCAAAGAACTACGACTGTATTTTGTTGCAATTTTTTAGGGTAGTTATGAATATCTTAATGGATTATATCTGTACCTTACAACAATATAACCATAAAACAATCTAACAATTACTAAAAATGTTACCAAAAAAAATAGCCCTAATAGGCGTGCCGTGGGATAAAAAAGGAAGTTATTTAGGCGGTCAAGCGTTAGCGCCCAATCGAATTCGAGAGGCAATGCATTGTGGGTCGGCGAATTATTGGACCGAATTAAATGTCAATCCAATAGAAAATGAGTTGTTTGAGGATTGGGGAGATTTAAAACTCAAGGATTATTTTGATGTAGAAAAGCAATTTGCTAGAATATTGAATAGGGATGTGAGAACACTATCAATCGGCGGAGACCATTCGATTACTTATCCAATTATCAAGGCGCATGCTCAGTTCCGAGGGGAATTTGACATTCTTCAAATAGATGCCCACGGGGATTTATACGACGAATTTGAAGGAGATAAATTTTCTCACGCTTGCCCATTTGCACGAATAATGGAACAAAAGTTGGCAACTCGGTTAATTCAAGTGGGTATTCGAGCTATCAATCCGCATCAAAGGGAGCAAATGGAACGATTTGGTGTAGAAACGATTGAAATGCACCATTTTGATGCAGGGCAACGACCGACGTATAACAAACCAATTTATATTTCTTTGGATTTAGATGGATTAGACCCTGCGTATGCACCAGGTGTTTCGCATCATGAACCAGGCGGCTTAACGACTAGAGAAGTCCTGCGAATCATTCAAAATATTGATGTACCGATTATTGGCGCAGATGTGGTGGAATATAATCCACATAAAGATGTATCAGATATGACGGCGATGTTAGGCGCTAAATTGGTTAAGGAAATTGCGGGTAAGATGATATGAAAGTTGCTGGTTGCTAGTTGCTGGTTACCGTGGAACAACCAGCAACTAGCAACCAGCAACTTCTCACCAATTAAAGTACAAATCATGAAAAACGAAAAACCATACAATCCCCATAAAAAAGAAGCCCAACTCCGGGCGGAGTCTGAAACTTGGGATACCTCAAAAATTAGCAGAGCAACAGCCGAGGATATTCCAATTATAGATTTAAAAGATTATTTGACGAACCCTACCGAGAAAAAGTTAGAAGCGTTGGCAGCGCAATTACTGCATGCCAGCACAAAAGTTGGATTCTATTATTTGAAAGGTCATGGTGTGAGCAATGAGTTAATTCAACAAACGTTTGCGGCATCCAAGCGATTTCACAACTTACCATTAGCGCAGAAAAATACTATCAAAATGGATAGGGCAGACTGGCCAGTTGGAGGCGTTGGTTATCTACCTTTTCATACTCGAAAATTACCCACTCGAAAAAAAGGGAATGCGAATGAAGCCTTTTTAATAAAACGACAAATCGGCGGGGGCAAGTCGGTAACTTTGGATGATAACCAGTGGTTAGCAGAAACGACGCTACCAGGATTTAGACAGGATGTGGAGACTTATGCGGCAGCCATAGAAGCATTAGCTTTAAAATTATTGCCCATTTATAGTCGAGCATTGAAGGTGAAACCTGATTTTTTTACCGAAGGTTTTACTACGCCAATGTACCGATTGAGGATGACTAAATACCCTTCTATTAAAGCGTACGAGGAAGATGAATTTGGGATTGCGCCACATGTGGATAGTACTTTTATAACCATCTTAGCACAAGACAAAGAAGGCTTGGTCATTTATAATGAAAAAAAGCAAGATTGGATGCTTGCGCCAGTTATACCAGATACCTTTATCATAAATACGGGTGAATTGCTACGACAATGGACAAATGACTATTTTTTGAGTATCAAGCATTTTGCCAATAATAATAATTCCGATACGCCGCGCTATTCTATTCCTTTTTTCTTTAATGCCAATGCAGCTTATCGAATGCATTGTGTGCCGACTTGTTGTTCGGAAATGAATCCACCAAAATATCCGCCTTTTTCTTATTTGGAAAGTCAGGCAAGTGTACAAGGAGAATAAAGGGTTTTTTATAAAAATGAGATAGCTCTCGTTTGGTCAATTTTCAATTTAAAATTTTCAAAAAGAGAGGTATTCATAAAAAAAAGCTAACAACATTTCGATAAGTATCGAAATGTTGTTAATTTGGGCCTGCAAATAATTAGGTACTCATTATTTGAAGTGGGTATAAATTAATTTTTTCTAGAAAAAAATTGTAAAAAATATGAAAATATTAGTTATTGGAGGTACAGGGACCATTGGTAAAAAAATAGTAGAACATTTTTCCAAAGACCATCAAGTATTGGTTGCTGGAAGAAGTTCAAAAGACTATCCAATGGACATTGCGGATACAAGGTCGATTAAAAGAGTCTTTAAGAAAATTAAGAAAGAAGGAAAAGTACATGCCATTATTTGTGCGGCAGGGGAGGCAAAATGGGCCCCTTTTAAAGATTTATCTGAAACGGACTATCACATTGGATTACGTAGTAAGTTAATGGGGCAAGTCAATGTTGTTCGCTTAGCTAAAAAATGCCTTAAAAAGAAAGGCTCGGTGACTTTGACAACGGGTGTATTGGCAGATGACCCTGTTTATAAAACAGCAAGTGCGGCAATGGTTAATGGTGGCGTTCATAGTTTTGTGCAAGCTGCTGCCTTAGAAATGCCTAAACAAATAAGAGTAAACGTTGTCTCTTCTGGAGCGGTGATGGATTCTTGGCATAAATACGAAAGTTATTTCCCTGGACATCCACCTATTGAAATGGACAAAATGATGAATGGGTATATTCGAAGCGTAATGGGCAGAGGAAGAGGCCAAGTTATTCGAATTTATGTTTAATTTGTAAAAGCGAGAAGAGAGACCATTTCATTGAGATAATAGAGATTGAAAAAAGCAGGTACTTAGCTTCAATAAAAGCTAGAAATACTTCATGAGATTGAAGTTGAAGGGAAGCTAGAATTTTCGTTTATTGAGCACTTAAGGAGTAACTAATGGAGCTATATTTCGTAATTTTACGGAATTGTGGAGATTATCTCCATAGCTGTATTTTTATAAAAATTGTGTATTGAAAACTAGAGATTTATTCCTAATTTTCCTAACATTTCTACTATCCTTACGCCATTCTCAAATAAACCATTATCGATGCTAAATTTATCCGCAAAAATTATTGAAAATAGCCTGACACCTGCCGAGATTATCGAAGCAGTTAAGATAGGAACCATTAAATATGAATCAGGTATTTATAAAGTCCCGACAAGGATTCATCTAGAAGGGGCTGGTATTACAAACTTAGTAATGCCTGCAATGGGGGAGGATTACTTTTGTACCAAATTAGTGTCGGTTGTTCCGAGCAATCCACAGCGAAATTTACCTATGATTTTAGGGACGGTGATTTTGAGTAAAATGGAAACAGGGGAAACTATTGCATTAATGGACGCGCCTATGATTACCGCCTTGCGAACAGCCGCAGTTGGTGCTTTAGGGTTGGATTTGATTTCACCCAAAGAAACCAACAAAATCGGTATTATTGGTTTAGGGGTACAGGGAATTTGGCAGACTATTTTTGCTTGTTCGGTTCGTGCGGTTAAAGAAGTTTATTGCTATTCGAGAACGAAGGTAAAATTTGATTTTTATAAAAAGAAGGTGCTGAAAAAATGCCCTTATCTAGAAATATATTGGTGTGAAAGTAGTGCCGAAGTTGTTCAGAAATCGCAAGTGATTTATGCTTGTACAACTTCATCGAAACCTATTTTTTTAGCGACCGAAAAGCTAATAAAAAACAAACGTTTTATCAGCGTCGGTTCTTTTCAGAAAGAGACGCAAGAATTGCCGAATTTAGTCTATGAAAAGGCGGATGTTTTACTGATAGATTCAACCGCAGCTAAAGAGGAAGTAGGAGATGTGATTAATGCCCTAAATAATGGTTTTTTTAAAGACCATCAAGTTTTTACGATGGGGAAAATTTTTACAGGAGAAAGGGAAATTAAACGGGAACAAAATGTGGTGTTCAAATCTGTTGGCATGGCTGCTTTTGACTTGGCTTTGGCATCGGCAATTTATGAAAAGATAATTGTAACAGAAGACCTTTTAAAATGAATAAATTGTTCAAAAAATTCAACTTTCAGCCACCAGCTAATTGGGCAAAGATTAGCACTATAGACATGCATACGGGTGGAGAACCATTAAGAATTCCTATTGCAGGTTTACCAGAAATAAAAGGAAATTCTGTTTTGGAAAAAATACAGTTTTTTAAAGAAAACTACGATTATATTCGGACAGGGTTAATGTTTGAACCTCGTGGGCATGCGGATATGTACGGTGCCATTATT
This sequence comes from Bacteroidota bacterium, assembly GCA_017857395.1. Taxonomy (GTDB): domain Bacteria; phylum Bacteroidota; class Bacteroidia; order Chitinophagales; family Saprospiraceae; genus JAFMDF01. The sequence continues at coordinate 4,327 of JAFMDF010000159.1, forward strand.
TCGGAACCAAGTTCTCCTGATGCTGATTTTGATGTCTTTTTTATCCATAATGAAGGCTATTCTACCATGTGCGGACATGCGGTATTGGCATTGACCAAATTTGCCTTTGAGACCAATTTATTGCCAAACAAAAAAGATGATAAATTGACCTTAAATGTGCCATGCGGAACGGTTTATGCGGAAGCAAAAATTGAGGATGGGATAGTAGTCGAAAGTACCTTTGAAAATGTGCCTTCTTATCTTCATTTAAACAACCAAACGGTGCAAGTTGAAGGCATTGGAGAAGTGACATTTGATATAGCTTTCGGAGGTGCTTATTACGCTTTTGTGGAAGCGGAATCAGTTGGGCTAAAAATGACCCCTGATTATTATAATCGCTTGATTGATTATGGTCGAAGGATAAAGTATGCGGTGATGGATAACTTTGAGATTAAACATCCAGTTGAACCAGATTTGAGTTTTTTATATGGGACGATATTTACGGGTAATCCAGAAAATCCAATCCACCATTCTCGTAACGTTTGTATTTTTGCGGAAGGAGAAGTCGATAGGTCTGCTACAGGGTCAGGTGTGAGTGCAAGAGCAGGATTGCATTTTTCCAAAGGGGAACTAAAATTGAATCAACCCATTATCATTGAAAGTATTTTGGGGAGTACGATGACGGTGGAAGCGATTAGAAAGACCGATTTTTATGGTTACGAGGCAGTTGTGCCAAAAGTAACAGGCGCAGCCAATTTTGTTGGACAAAATGAATTTTGGTTTGACCCCAACGATCCTTACAGAAAAGGATTCATTTTTAGATAAATGGAGTTACGAATTTCGAGTTGCGGGTTGTTTACAATTTTATTCTGATTATGAGAAACTAGTTGAATTTTGAAGATTAAGCTAACATAAATGGAAAATATTCTAGTCATAGGTGGTGGATTAATGGGCAGTTCAGTTGCTTGGAAATTAGCGGAGCAAGGCGAAAAAGTCCTCCTATTGGAACAACAAGGAAAAACATTTAATAATGGTTCTAGTTACGGAGCTGCTCGGATTGCTCGTAGTTTGGGCCCTAAAAAAGATATTTTTTCTTTTGTACATAATCGAACGGTGAAAGAAGTGGGTAAACTAGTTAAATTTTTGAATAGTGAAAAGTCCGCTAAAAAACATCAAATGGCCGATATTTATTCCACTTCACCTGTATCTTATCTTTATAATAAAGCACAATATGACCAAATAGATAAATTTCGATACAAAAAACAAAGAAACGATTACCGAAGGGCATCAGGGGATTCCGCTTTTAGAAAGTTTGGGGTTACCTTAAAAGAAGACCAAGTATTGGTAAGAGAACACAGACAATATTCTGGGACGATTAACCCAAAAGAGTTGATTAAAAAATTGAGATTAGGGATTGATAAAAAAGGGGGAGAAATTAGATATAACCACAAAGTAACTAGCTTAACTAAGAAAGAAGATTACTTTGAGTTGGAGGTTTTGAATACAAAAACAAATAGTGTTAAGACGCTTCAAGCTAAAAAAGTAGTCGTGGCGGCAGGCCCTTATACCGTTTCAGTACTTAAAAAATTCGCTCCTTATTTTAATCGAATTATTACCCCTAAAAGAGTACTGCTATCTTATTTTAAGATTGCAGACAAACGCTATCATCAGTTGTCTGACTTAGAAATAAAAAATATTTTAGCGGCACAACCCATGTTTTCTCAAATTGGAAAAGAATATTTTTCAATGATAGAAAAGTTTGACAAAAATGGTGCGCCAATTATTAAAGCAGGCGGTCATCAAATTCGACGAAATATCCTTGATTTAGATAAAGTTTGGACATTAGCCCCTCGCAAAAAAGAGGTAAAATGGGTGAAGAAGCAATTCAGAAAGTACTTTGAAATGCTGGAAATATTTTTGAAAAAGAAAGAAATTGAAATGGTGGATGCCTATAATTGTGTGTACTCCGAAACTAGGACAAAAATTCCTTTAGTAACGCCTATTTATAATAAATTTGGGTCTTTGGATAATAATATAATTGTTATCGGAGGAATGTCTGGAACGGGCGCTAAAGGTTGTTTAGGGTATGGGGTAATCGGCGCCAATTTGCTTTTAGGTAAGCAAGGAGAAACTAGTAAAATATACCGTAAAGCAGTAAGGGAATTTGGTAGCCCAGGAACACGGTTATATACTCGAAGAATTAGACGAGGAAGATTGTTTTAAGTTAATTTTAGATTATTATAATTCATCGTTCATCATTTGACATCTACCTTCTCCGCCACCAATACATAAGTTGGAAAAGCATAAGTTTCCCTTGCGGTGAACTCTTTGATAGCAAAGCCATTTAGTTCCAGAAAAATCGTTAATTCATCACGGGTAAAAGTTCTTAAATTAGAATTGTCTTGACCTAGTTCAATTAATGCATCTCCTTCTTTTTTATAATAAATGGAATCCCATTTGAAGCCCATACCATAAGCAAAATTTAAGTACCATTTACTTTTACGAAGGTAGGTCGTTTGATTGGTAGTAGCGGTATGAACAATTTCGTCAGATTTTGCTACAATGGGCATAAATTGATTGGCGTCTATAAAATCAAAACATAACAACCCTCCTATTTCTAGATTATTATGGATATTAGCAAATGCTTCATTTACAGCTTGATTGGTTAACAGATAACTAATGGTTCTTGCTGTAATAATGACACTTTGGACTGGATATGCTAAGGTGAAGTGGCACATATCTCCCTGTAAAAATTTTCCAGTAGGCATTTTGTTACTTGCCAATGTAATCATTGCTTCATTTAGGTCTAAACCGATATAGTCAAAGCCATCTGCTAGAAAATAAGGGACTAAATTGCCTGTACCACAACCTATTTCTAGGACCTGCTTTTTTTGATACTTTTTTAACAAATTGCTATACAGCGTATATTCTGCGTTGTAATCAATAAAGGTTTGGTACATCGCCTCATAGACAGTAGCTAATTCTTTATATAAATTACTCATGAATTCAAATCTAATATAACAGTATCCCCTTTTTTAGAGGCCTCTTGAATGTATACTTAGTTATTGACTAAGGTGTATAGTACTTTAAATATTCTTTCATAAATTATCCCTTAGGAAATCAATAAATTCAGTAATTGCTTCTTCATTTCGTTTATAATAAGTGTATTTCCCAAATCTTGATTGAGTGACTAAACCGACCCTTTGCATCATTGATAAATAATGGGAAATAGTAGAAATAGACAAACCTGATTTTTCCCCAATATATTGTACACAAACACCATCATCAAAATTTCCTTTGATATGTTGAAAGGGAAAGTGTTCCTCAGGATTTTTTAACCATTGTAAAATTTTTAATCTTGTTTCATTTGATAATACTTTACTTTTTGCTACTAAATCCATGGGACAAATATAATTATAATTCAGTAATTAACAATTATTATTTTATTAGATTCTAAGGAAAAGGAGGCGTCAAAATTTTACATTTTTTCGTTCTTTTCAGAAAGTTAAAATGTCGAGAGAATGTTCTGATATATATTAAAATCATCAATTTTTATTACCTTCGTGAAATAGTAATGCCTTTTTTTAACGTCAAAACTATTTTCTAAACCAATATATGCCAAAATACGAAAATCATACAGATTTTTATTTATGGAAAGGCTTTAAAAATGGAGATAAAGATGCCCTAAACGTCATTTTTAGAAGATATTACCCGTTATTATATAGTTATGGTAGCAAACTCACCCAAGACAAGATACTAACAGAAGACTGTTTACAAGATTTTTTTCTTTACCTCTACGAACATCGGCATAACTTAAAAGATGTTGATACCATAAAACCCTACCTTTTCAAAGCTTTTCGCAATCGACTGTTTAAATATTTAAAAGCAAATACGAACCTCGTTTCTTTAGAAACAATAGAAAAAAACGGACTGCCTATTGAATTCTCCGCAGAGGATCTAATGATCCATCAAGAGAATGCACAACTACAAAATGCGCAAATTGTACCCTTACTCAATCAACTCACCAATAAACAGAAAGAGTTAATTTATTTGAAGTATTATAATAATTTAAGCATCACCGACATCGCTGAAGTTGTCGGCATCTCCTATCAAGGCGTGCTGAACGGTCTAAGTAAAACCATGAAAAAACTAAGAAAGGTGCTTGCATTTGCCTTGGTTTCTATGCTTTTTATACTTTTTTAAAAAAAACATTTAAAAAAGAGGTTATATAAAATAACTTTTAGACTGGTAGGAGTAAAGACACTTTCAAATAAAACCTTATTGATGAATATTTACCAACAACAACGACAACAACAAAATTAAAATTAAACCCTTGAAAAAAGAATTCACCAACTTAAAAGATTTTATAAAAGATGTGTCTTTCAATCGATGGATTTTAGAAAAATCGGAGAAGGATAGCTTAATATGGGAAGAATGGTTGACCAATCATCCTGAAAAAAAGGAATTACTGGAGGATGCGGCGAATATCTTAATGGGCATTCAATTTAAAGTGTCCTTGCCCACTCCATCGAAAGTAGAATCAGAGCTCGAGTTATTGCATCTCTCTATTGCAGCAAAGGAGGCTGCTTATAAACAACCCAAACAAATATTTGGCAGCCTCCGTAGCAATCGAATATGGGCAGTTGCCGCAGCCATCGCTTTAATAGTGGCGACTACTTTTATGATGCCCTATTTTTTGCAGGACACTATTATTGAGCATCAAACTGCTTTTGGAGAATTTAAAGAACTTCAATTGCCAGATGGCTCAAAGGTTGCGCTTAATGCTAATTCTACGCTGAAGTATGAGGCGAATACGCCAAGAAAAGTATGGCTTGAAGGAGAGGCATTTTTTGAGGTAACTAAGAAAACGGACACAGGCGAAAATTTCCAAGTACTAACAAATGATTTAACGGTAAAGGTTTTAGGAACGACTTTTAATGTGAATAGTCGAAATGAGCAGACCAAAGTATTTTTAGAAGAGGGAAAAGTAATATTAGAAGGAATAGCAGTTGCTCAAAATACGCTAGAAATGATACCTGGAGAGTTGGTCCGTTATTCTAAAAAAGACAAAAAAATCATAGAAAAAAGAGAAGCTAAGGCTTTAGAAAATATTTCTTGGAGAAACGGAGTCATTCGATTTACGGAAGTGCCTCTATCAACAGTTTTGAAAGAAATAACGGCGATTTACGGCATTCAATTCGATAATAAAAGTAATAATTCAACAGATAAACGCTTTTCTGGCGGTATTCCGAACAATAATTTAACCATTGCTTTGGAAACACTAAAAGAGATTTACGGGATAGAAATTGAGCAGCAGGATGCCGTTTATATTATAAAAGAATAGAAGGGAGCAATCAGACCATCAATTTCATTGATTGCCAAAAGTCAGCTATTGAGCGTGACTTATTCTACGCCATAATTCTGACATCTGATAATTATCGTTGATAACAAAAAAGGCTATAAACGAAAAATGAATTTAAAACACATAGCAGTAGCACTCCTACTTTTAGCTTTCGGGAATCCCCGAGGGATAGCTGCTATTGGTGTTTTAGAAACTGAACCATTAAGTCAAGTATTAGAAAGAATAGGGGAGAAGTACCAAGTTGTATTTTCCTATAATGCGAAGGACTTAAAAAATATTTCTGTCCAATTTGCCTTCAAAGGAACAGAAGCTTTAGAAACGGCTATTAATAGGGCCTTGGTCAACACCAATCTAAGGTATAAATACCTCGGAGCTAATTTTTTTGTTATTCATAAAGACAATAGAAATGGAAAGAAGCGGCTTAAAAAGATTAAAAGAAAGCTTCAACAAATTGAGCGTTTAGGGGAAACGAGTGATTTGAGTATTTCTAATGGTAACTCAACGACGGTTTTTGAAGCTGCTGAAAAATTACAAAAAACGAAGACAATTCAAGGAACGATTACTGATGATAAAGGGGAAACGTTAATAGGCGCAACCGTCCTAGTGGAAGGAACAACTCTTGGCACCTCAACGGATTTGGACGGGCGATATGAATTGATGATTCCTATTGAAACAGCGGCTATTTCAGTAACTTATACAGGTTTTTCTAATCAGGTGGTAGAAATAAAGGAACAACAAATAATTGATGTTCAATTAGTCGGAGGGATAGCACTAAATTGTGTGACCGTTTTTGGTTCAAGAGGAAAACCACGCACTAGTTTTGATTCGCCTGTGCCTGTAGACCATATTTCAATTGATGCTTTAAAAAATACGAACAGAAATACTTTAGACCAACAATTGATGTTTCAGTCGCCCTCTTTCAATGCTACTCAGCAACCCGTTTCTGATGCAACGGCTCACTTTAACCCTGCTGATTTGAGAGGATTATTACCTAGTAGAACCTTAGTCTTAATCAATGGAAAAAGGAAAAACAGTAGCGCATTGGTCTATAGTGTTTCAACGGTAGGAAGAGGAGAAGTTGGCGTAGATTTACAATCCATTGCTCCTGATGCTATAGAAAGTGTAGAAATATTACGAGATGGAGCAGCAGCGCAATATGGTTCTGATGCGGTGGCGGGGGTCATTAATTTAGTATTAAAAAAGAAAACAGCTCCTTTTGTTAATGCTGGGTACAGTACGACTCTAGAAGGAGACGGTACACAATATCAAATAGCCACTGGGTTTTCTGCTGATATTTTTGACCGTGGTTATGCTAATTTTACTTTAGCCTATAGCAATCAAAGGCGGTCACAAAGAGCGGGCAAGATAAGTAGTCGACAACAAGAAGCGGAATATTTTGGAACGGATATTTATAGCTTAGCAGATTTTGAAAACTTTTTAGCCGTCAATCCAAGTGCAGGAAGTCAAGTTGGATTGCCAGACAAAAGTGCCATCAATTTTGCTTTTAATGCAGGATATACCCTTAATGCCGCTACGAATACGGAAGTGTACGCTTTTGGTACATTAATGAGTAGAAAGGGGGCATCACCTCAATTTGCTAGAGTACCGTATTGGGTGACAGGATTCGAACAAATTTACCCAGACCAAGCGTTTTTCTTGCCAGAAATGGCGCCGAGTATTGAAGATAATACCCTTGCACTTGGTATAAAAACAACTTATTTAGATTGGGATATTGACCTTAGTACAACCCTTGGAAGAAATAGAATTAGGTACAATATTATCAATTCATTTAATCAGTCATTAGGCGCTAATAGCCCAAAATATTTTTATAATGGAGCGCATAGTTTTGCGAATATTGTCAATAATTTAGACGTTATAAGAACTTTTACTCCTGAAAAAATTGATGCTTTAACCTTATCCATTGGCGCAGAACAGCGAACAGAATATTTTAGCACAGAAGCTGGTGAATTTGCTTCCTATGGAGATGGTTCACCCGATGTGTTAGACCGGATTGGTTCGGAATCCTTTAGTGGGTTTAAACCAGAAAATGCGGCTAGGAATACTCGAAATAATCTGGGCTTATACACAGAATTAAATGCGGATTTCACTGCTAAATTATTGATTGGTAGTGCCTTGAGGTTTGAGCATTATAGTGATTTTGGTAGTAATATCAGTTGGAAATTTAATAGTAGGTATAAAGCAATTCCAGATAGACTAAATATCAGAGGCTCGGTTAGCAATGGCTTTAGAGCGCCTGCTTTACATCAGATTTATTATACGGCTACGACCACCACTTTAACACAAAATGGTATTGTTCAAAATCGAATTTTAAATAATCTGGATCCTGCGCTCAAAGCATTAGACATCCCCAAACTAAAACCAGAAACCTCCTTTAATATAGGAGGTGGGTTTACTTATAAATTGAGTAAAAAAATTGGTTTTGCAGCGGATATTTACCACATAAAAGTAAAAGATAGAATTGTACTTTCTGGGCAGGTAGGATTGACAGGAAATGAAAGTTCTCCGATTGACCAGTTGTTAAATAGGATCAATACTGCTTCTGCTGGCTTCTTTTTAAATGCGGTTAATACGACCACAAAAGGGATAGATTTAGTCCTTAATTTTGAGGATACTCGAATTGGTAATGCGAACTTAAAAGGTAGTATAGCAGCTAATTTTAATCAAACTTCGGTAGAGGAGGTCAATTTACCTAATTTTATAGAGGAGCAGAACTTAATGAACAATATTTTGTCTAGAGAAGATATATCTCGGATAGAAAGTTGGCGTCCTAAACAAAAAGTGATAGCTACCAGTACTTATTCCTTTAAAAAATTATCTACGACATTGTCTGGATTTTATTACGGAAGTATCAAATATAAACATCCAACAGAATCAGCGTATGATGCAGTTTACAAAGGTAAAATGCTAACAGATATAAGTTTTGCTTATGCCGCAACAGATAATTTAAAAATAGTGCTTGGCGCAAATAATATATTTAATGTTTACCCTGATACTTTTTCGGAGGCTTATGAAGGAGCAGTTCCTGACCCCAATCTAGATTTTGTTGGACGGTTTAAATATCCCTGGCAAACCACTCAATTTGGGATAGATGGCATCCGATTTTTTACAAGGGTCAATTTCACTTTTTAAGAAAAAATTAGGGGATATAAATGATAAAATAAAGTAAAAATAGTTGAAATAATTTAATATAAAATTATTTCATACTTTTGCAAACTTTTGATATTTCGAGGAAAATAGAGATATCTACTTTTAGCCGGATACATTTTGCATTAAACACGAAGATTATAAATGAAAAGTCTTTTATAATGTATATAATCCTATGATTAAAAAAAGAAGGCTTTATAAAACGACCAAGATGATTACTAAGAAAAAAGCTGTTAATAGAATGACTAAAAAAGTAGTGCAACTACTTTAAACCAACTTTAAACATTACATTTTCATTTCTTAGCAGCAACATAATTAGCTATACAAGACTCACTATTGATTAGTTAATTGCAATTTTTAAACAATCTTTATTAATTAAAAAGTTTTAGATGAAACGATTTTCGACATTATTATTAGTGCTATTTTTTGCACTACCTCTTGCATTAAATGCACAAAATATCTCTGGTAACGTTGCCAGCGCAGGTGAAGCAATTATTGGAGCCAATATCTTAGTGGCAGGTTCTAGTACAGGTACTATTACTGACCTCGACGGTAATTACTCACTAGATTTACCAGCGGGAACTTACTTGATCGAAGTAACTTATACTGGTTATACTTCTCAATCTTTCAATGTTACTTTGGGCGTTGGCGAAAGTAAAACAATGGATATTGAAATGGTAGAAGGTGTTAGTTTAGGAGATGTTGTAGTAACAGGTTCTCGTACAGCACCTCGCTCTTCAACGGATACACCATTGCCAATTGATGTAGTTAGTGCATCTGACTTAATCTCAACGGGTCAGAATTCTTTTGATAAGGCATTGACTTACAAGATTCCATCTTTTAACTCGGTAAACACACCAGTAAATGATGCGACTTCTTTATTAGATCCATTTGAAATCAGAAATATGGGACCTTCTCGTACCTTGATTTTGATTAATGGTAAGCGTAAGAATACAAGTGCATTATTATATACACAGACATCTCCAGGACGTGGAGAAACTGGTGCAGATATTTCTGCTATCCCTCAAGGAGCTATCGAAAGAGTAGAAATCTTAAGAGATGGTGCTTCTGCTCAGTATGGTTCTGATGCGATTGCAGGGGTAATGAACATTATTTTAAAGAAAGATGCTCAAAATGGTAGCGTTACTTTTACTGGTGGTTTGACTGCTGAAGGTGATGGCGAAACTTATGGTGTTGCTTTAAATAATGGATCTAAGTTAGGCGAAAATGGATTTATCAATTATACGATTGATTTATCTAAAAGAGAGCAAGCTAACCGTCCAGGTGTAGTAAGTGCAGAGGGGGAAGCAGGTGACTTCGGTGCGCCTTTGTCTGAAGTACAAGCATTTTTGAATACACGTCCTGACGCAGGAAACATTAACGGTTCTCCTGAAACGACTGCTGCTAAATTTTCTGTAAACATGGGTTCTAAAATTTCTGAAAACTCAGAGATTTATGGAAACGCTGCATACGTTTACAAGAAAGTAAACAGTTTTGCTAACTACAGAACGCCTTATTGGAGAACTGTAGAGGCTTTCCCTTACTTAGCAGATTTCTTCCCTAATGGACCTAATGGTGAATACGTTGGTTATGTGCCTACTTTTGATGGTAACTTGACAGATTATAACGGAACTGTTGGTTTTAGAAACAACAAGAATGGATGGATTTCTGATGTTAGTGTAACAGTTGGTGGCAATGAGCAAACTTATATTGTCAGTAACTCTCACAACCGTAATAATACGTTGAATCCTGATGGAACGAATAAATACAGAGAAAATAGTCCTTTGATTTTTGATGTAGGGGGAACTAGATTCCAACACACAGTAGGAAATATTGACATCACTAGAAGAATGTCTGACAAAGTAGGTATCGGTTTTGGTTCTGAGTTTAGAAGTGAAACTTTCACCGTAATTGAAGGTTCTGAGGCTGCTTACGAAGATGGTGGACCAGATTCATTCTCTGGAACAGATCCAAGAAATGCTGGTAAATTCAACCGTTATAACTTCGGTGGATATTTTGATTTAGCTTTAGATTTAACGGATGATTTCTTAATCAATGGTACTGTTCGTTTAGAGAACTATTCAGATTTTGGTTCTGCAGCAGTTTGGAAAGTAAGTTCTCGCTACAAGGCTAGTGATGCATTGACGTTTAGAGGTTCAGTTTCTACTGGTTTCAGAGCACCATTATTGCACCAAATTTATACGCAAAAAGCGCAGTATAGCTTTATTCCTGGTCAAGGTATCCAAGTTGGTGGTTTAATTAATAACGTATCTAGAGAGGCACGATTATTAGGTTTACCATCTTTGGAAGCTGAAAAATCAACTAACGTAACTGTTGGTTTAGGATTTAAGCCAAACTATAACTTCAGTTTTACTTTAGATTATTACAACATTGCTGTTGAAGATAGAATTATCTTAAGTTCAGAAGTTAGTAGTACTGGTGGTAATACTACTTTGGATAATGTATTGAACGAAAACAACTTATCTGATTTAAGTTTCTTCGTAAACGCTTTGGATACGAAGACATCAGGTTTTGATTTCGTTGCTAACTACAGAAATGTAAGCGCAGGAAGTGGAACTTTAGGTTTTGCACTTTCTGGTAACTGGACTATCCAGAATGAAAGAGATGGTGATGTTAAGAATCCAGCAATTGTAGAGCAAGCAGGTCAAACTGTATCTAATGCAACACAAGAGGCTTTATTCTTCTCTTCTCGTCCTGAATTCAAAGTTATTTTAGGTGTTGATTACAAAGCAGGTAAATTTGGCGCATCTTTGAACAATACTGTATTTGGACCAACTACTTTCAGACAACAAGGTTTGGATGCTGGTTTATACACAGAGTTTGAAACTAAGATCGTAACGGATTTAGCTTTATCTTATCAATTAACAGATAAGACAACAGTTGCTTTAAACATCAATAACTTATTGAACGTTTTACCTGAATGGTCTTTCAAAGCGGATAGAGGTTCAGAAGCATTATTAAACGATGCATCTTTCTTACAAAATCAGTCTAATTTGATTACATTTAACCAACGTTACTCTCAAATGACTTATGATGGTTACCACTTTAGTCAGTTGGGCACAATTTTCAATTTAACTGTTAATGTACAGTTCTAAATAAAGAAGCATTAAGCACTTAATTTTACTAGTGATAAATGAGTGTAGATAGATTAATGGCTAGTCTAAAGGTTAGTATGCTTATAATACTGATTTTTAGGCTAGGTCATTAATTTTAGTTGCTAATAATAAAAAAATAAGCTATGCAAATTTTGCGTAGCTTATTTTTTTGCCTAAATTTTAAAATAGGAAAGCACCTGTTTTATAGTTGTTCAAACAACAAGGCAACATCGCAACAACTATAATTAATAAGACAAGCCTTCCGCTTTCATAGCCCGCCGATAATTCATAGCGACGGCATCAAATTTTAAATGTAATTCTTCTGCAAAATCAAAAGGCACTTGTTCGGGTCGTTGAGATTCAACTACTCGCTTGTCTTGGTCGAAAATAACTTGTTCAAAATTTTGGAGCACCGTATCGGGTTCGTCTTTATCATAATTGCGGCCAATAATACAGTACCCTCTACATTTATTAGGGGAAATAGGTTGAGAGACAAAGAAATAAACCATTCCTTTTTCACCTCCCCAACCTAAATTTAAAACAATACTGTAGGGGAGATGTAATTTATAATTACTTCGACGTTCTGGTTTGACCACATCTGAATTAGCAAATACAGGAAACTCAGCTGAATTTTGAGCTTCTGGTCGAACTACACTATATGATAATATAGCACCATTTCTAGTAACTTTATAATCGGGCACTACGGGTCTTTCTGGATCACCTAATAAGCCTGGATGAACCCAAGGAAAATGCCCAAAATCTGTAAAGTTTTCTACTTGCCGAGACGCATCACTTTTCCACTCAAAAGGACCTGTTTGTACAACTTTCCAATTGTCATCTTCTAGCTTTGGAATTTCAGGTAATGGGTAAGCGGGGTCTTTTAATGCGACCCAAATTAAACCATATCTTTCACGACAATGATAAGTTGGCGTTTTCGCTTTAGCAGGAATTTTTGCAGCTGGTGCTTGCGGGATAAAAACACAAGCTCCTTTTGTATCATATTGCCACGCATGATATGGGCAAACCAAACAATCATCCTTTATCCAACCTAGAGATAGCGCCGTTCCTCGATGTATACATAAATCTCGCATAGCATGCACCCCACCAGCTGTACTCCGCCATATTACAATAGCTTGTTCTAATAAAAAAGTACCATAAGGCTTGTCTTTAGCGACTTCTTTGCTATAAGCTACAGGATGCCAGCAAGCGAATAATTTTTCTGGAAAATTCATTTTAATTTTATTTTCCGTAAAAATATTAATTAAATTAATATATAGTTAATTAGACAAAAATAAGTTAACAAAAAAAAATGGTTTTAAAAGAAAACCTCTCTTAAAACCATTTTATATTTGATACTTAAATATACACTAAGTAAAACTTAAAAAATAACTTGAATATTAATATCCGTATACCTTTATTAATCCGTGGTATATCAAAAACTTGTTCACTTTATTTTTCATCTATTACTTAGTTCTTAACCTGCTTCCCTTGATCCGACAAATACTGCATCTGCGCAATATTCGTCAAATATTCATTCGGGGCCATTCCTGTCCCTAACACTTTAGAGGAATAGAAAATAAAGCTTTTTAAATCAGTCAATTCTTGGTCGGTAATCATCCCTTTTAAGGCTGGCATCCCTTGTTTGGCTAACGCACCATTCAGTACAATCTCATCATAATTCTCAAAAACTTGGTCGGTAGAACGACCTAAATCTGGCGTAGAAGAATGACCAGCGCCAACCATTGGATGACAACTAATACAGAAACGAGTAAAAACATTCCAGCCATTCCCAATTTGAGCAGGGCTAGCATCATCTCTCAAAGCCGTCAATGGCTGCTCAAAAGCAGGCATTTTTTCTGGATGTTCAGCAGTACCACCTAATTTAAAAGTATAAATTGTCCCTGGGTGAATCCGAGGTACATGCTTATGTAATTTAGCTAGATAGCCTCCCCAGCCAACTAAAATAGTAATATATTGCTCCCCATCCACCATATAAGTAATTGGTGAACCAACAATTCCTGAACGAAGGTCAATTTGTTTCAATACTTTTCCATCTTCCACATCTCGAATAGTAAACATCCCAGTGGCATCCCCTTGCATTAATAAACCTGTAGCTGTACTTAATAAGCCACCATTATAAATACCAACTTGGTCAATACCCCAGACTTCTTTTTGGGTCTTTGGATTCCAAGCAACCAATCGCCCACTTGTGGTATTCGGAACAGGTGCATTCGGATTAGGATCAAAGACATTAGGCATGTATAATTTATTATTCAAAGATACATTGGCATGGAATCCACCACCTAAAGCATCTGGATTGTCAGGACTGCCCGTATTCACAAAGCCTTGAGATTCTTTTGCTGTTGGAATATAAACCAAGCCAGTTTTATGATTATAAGTCATTGGCGGCCAATTATGTCCACCATGAGAACTTGGCGCAATCCAATGTACTTGTCCATCCGTATAGCGAGCGCCTTCTGCTTCGATAGGTCTACCATTTTCATCCATCCCCGTTGTCCAATTTTGATAAACAAAATTATCCGCAGAAATAAATTGCCCATTGGTTCTATCAATCACATAGAAATACCCATTTTTAGGCGCTTGCATCAATACTTTTCGAGTCTTTCCCTCAATTTCCATATCTGCTAAAATGATATGTTGTGTAGCGGTATAATCCCAAGAATCACCAGGAGTCATTTGATAATGCCACACATAAGAACCATCATCTGGATTTAAGGCAACAATACTGGACAGGTATAAATTATCTCCTCCACCTGGGCTTCTAAATTCTCTATTCCAGTGAGCGCCATTACCGACACCGATGTAAAAGAGATTTAATTCAGGGTCATAAGCCATGGCATCCCAAACCGTACCGCCACCACCTTGCTTCCAATATTCGTCTCCATTCCAAGTTTTAGCCGCTTCTGCTAAATCAGCATGTTCATAAGGCTTACTTGGATCACCAGGAACCGTATAAAAACGCCATACTTGTTTACCTGTAGCAGCATCATAAGCAGTGACATAGCCTCTTGCGCCAATTTCTGCTCCACCATTTCCAATAATCACTTTGCCTTTGACAACTCTAGGCGCACCTGTGATAGAATAATTTTTAGTGGGGTCAATGGTCATTACTTCCCAGTTCTTTTTACCAGTTGTCGCATCAATAGATAATAATTTTCCATCTAAAGTACCCATGAATAAAGCCCCTTTATATATGGCTAATCCTCGGTTAGAAAACCCACAACATAAGTCTACATTGGAATCTGTATTATAATCGTGGATAAATTGCCAAATTTCCTCACCCGTTCGAGCATCATAGGCCCATACTTTATTAAACGGTCCAGAAAAATATATAATCCCATCCACTACTAAAGGGGTTGCTTGCAGTCCTCTTTTAGTACCTATTTCTTCAGACCATGCAAGGCCTAAATCTTTGACATTTTCTTTGGTGATTTTGTCTAAAGTAGAGTATCTGTCTTCTTGGTAATTTCGACCATAGGACATCCAATCGCCTTGTCGAGCATCTGCATTAACTAGTGTTTTATCTGAAATTTCGCCTGTCACTTTTGCAATGTGTTCGGCGCTGCCTTTAACTAATTGTTCTTCTTGGCAAAAAGTAAATAGAAAAATGGTTGACAGAATTGCCAAGCCTACTAGAAATTGTTTTTTCATTTTGCGCTTTATTTGATGAATGAATAAGGCACAAAATAGGAAAAAACTAATTGAATGAAGTAAAATTGATAGAAAATAATACCATCAAACCATAGACATCTCAGAGACGATACAAGTTTTTAGGTTGGATTATATTTGAATCAATCTTCATACAGACCTCCAAGTATTTTCAAAACCTTGGAGTGTCTATAGGAGGAATTTATTCATTATTCAGTTGCTTTCTATTAATTTCTAATCAAATTAACAATCTGAGAGGGCAAAGTTTCTGTAGCAATAGACGGTTTGAAAATACCTAACCGAACCGCTTCCATCGCATAAATGACTTGGCTAATTTCGTGAATGGTTTGATGATCAGATGGCTCAGTTAAATTAGGTTGGTATCTATGTAAAAGTTCTTGGCTAATTAATTGAATGGCAGCCGGATTTTTTAGTGGGGCACTTTGAGTAGTATCCAATTCGTCTGGTAGAAGAATAGTTGTATTATCAATTTCAAGCAGGTCATTTTGTTCTAAAATATCTGTTCTCAAACTGTCTAAATCCCAACCGCCACCTTTGGGGTATTTAAAACGTTCGCTAATAAAAGTTTCTAGTTTATCTAAAATGATTTGGTCAAATTGCCAGAAAGTAGATAGGGCATCTAATTTAAAATTATTTAGATTAGCAGTATTCGTTTTTCCCTTAAGCTGGTTCATAACAGTAGGTTTGTACTTTGGTTAATGCAATATAATGTGAAATAAGGGGAAGATAAGTAGAGAGAAAGTGTAAGTTAATTTCTTTTTTACTGCAAATTTAAACGCTTAATAGCTTAACCATCTGGACAATTTAAACTCTTAATAGCATTTTTTTAACACTTTTAGCAATATATCAATTAACAACTACTTTTTTAACTTTTACCTCGGCTACCCTTCTAGCGTTGTAAAATATTGCCTTTCAAAGATTTATCTTTCCTTC
>JAFMDF010000160.1 GCA_017857395.1 Bacteroidota bacterium
AAATCTTAAATCACAGTTCATAAATCTTAAATCATAAATCTGTCAAGTGTCTAATATTAGATAGATTTATGATTTGTGATGTATGATTTCTGATTTCTGATTTTGGTACAAACTAAGCCAAAATCCCCTTTATAACCTCCCCATGCACATCCGTCAACCGAATATCTCGACCACTAAATCGAAAAGTCAACTGCTCATGCTGAACGCCCATTAAATGCAGCATCGTCGCATGCAAATCATGGATGGTTGTTGGCTTATCTATTACTCGATACCCATATTCATCCGTTTGACCATAAACAGTACCGCCTTGAATACCTGCCCCTGCCAACCATATAGAAAAAGCAGAAGGATTGTGATCTCGCCCATTTTTTCCTTGCGCAAATGGCGTACGTCCAAATTCTCCTGCAAAGACAATTAAAGTAGAATCTAATAACCCTCTTTGTTTCAAATCTTTAATTAAGCCTGCAACTGGTTGATCAACCGCATGGGCGTTGCGCATATGTCCATCTCGCAAATTATTATGTTGGTCCCAGCGGTCAACGCCTACATTGGGGCAAGTCAATTCAATAAATCGAACGCCTCTTTCTACCATCCGCCGAGCCAATAAACATTGAGCAGCATAACCTCTTGTATGTTTATCATCTGAATCAAAACCATATAATCTTTTGGTAAGGTCTGATTCGCCTGTTACTTCCGTTAATTCAGGCACAGAAGCTTGCATTCTAAAAGCCAATTCATAATTTTTAATGGCCGCATTCACTTGGTCGGATTCCCCTAATTTACCCAATAAACTAGCATCCATTTTTTTCGCTAATCGCAATTTCTGTGCTTGCAAGGCAGGATTTATTTCTGTTGGATTGACATTGGCTAAAGGCGTATTTCCTGCCCGCAAAATAGAGGCTTGATAACTAGCTGGTAAAAAACCAGATTTAAAATTATCCAAACCTCCTGGCGGTATCAAACCACCATCAATTACCATATAGCCTGGCAAATCATCATTATCTGAACCTAGTCCATAATTCATCCAAGCACCCATACTTGGTCGCCCTTGCAAACCATGTCCTGTATGCAAAAAGTAATTGGCATTGGTATGTTCTGGAAAATCGGACACCATCGACCGAACCATTGCAATATCATCCACACAAGTCGCTATATGTGGAAATAAATCACTCATCCACATCCCAGAATCGCCATACTGTTTAAAATCCCAAGGGCTTTTTAAAATCTTACCGATATTATTAAATTGGGTCGCATCTACTTTAAATTTTTCGTAAGGGTTTAATCCATTTTCCTTAATTAACCTTGGTTTAGGATCAAAGGAATCTACTTGGGAGACACCGCCGTCCATGTATAAAAAAATAACACTTTTTGCCTTCGCAGGGTACATCGGTATTTTTCTACCGAAGTCAGTAAACCCTTTTCCTGTTAATTCATTGGTCGTACATCCAGCCGCAGCTAATAGGCTATATAAAGCCAATCCGCCGAACCCATTTTTGGTTAGGGAGAGGAATTGGCGGCGGGAATATTGATTTTTATTTTGCATATTTAATCATGCTATATTTGATAGACAATCAATTTGATAATTTTACATCTTTTTCAACTAACACATAACCTATCTAAATCCGTTGGTCTTCATTCATCCGTTGGGAAAAATAATAACCAACGGATGAATGAAGACCAACGGATATCTAGTTTTTTATCCTGTTAATCCCGAATAATCTTGTCATCCTGTAAGAAAGATAAACTCCTTCATCATAAAAATAGTATGACAAAAATCTGCCCATACCCGAATATCTCCCAAAGCATCTACATCCGATATTTCATAAATTGCTGCTTGTTCTATAAAAAAGACCTTGGCGGCTTCCAATTCTAAAGCAGTTGCTTGCCGAGCAAAAGCAGTCAAATAAATCATGTTTGTCCTATCATCAAAAGCAGCAGACGTTTCCAAAATCCGAGTCGCCCAAAAAGTAGCCTGTTGTTGCACCAAAGGGTCATTCATCATTGTCAGTGATTGCGCAGGAACATTCGATACATTTCGTTTGCCAAAAGCACTAAAAGGCGCAGGCATATCAAAAGTGAGCATAAATGGTGGTAAAAAATTACGGCGAATGGTTTGGTAAATACTACGCCTGCCATTGCCATCTAAAGCACCAGATTGTCGAGGTCTTCCTCTACCTTTAATAAAATCAGTCAAGTAAATCTCAAATGGTTCGCCGTATAGTCTTTTATCCAACCGACCAGAAACAGCTAATAAACCATCTCGAATCGCTTCTGCTTCTAATCTGCGTACTGGAAAATGCGATAAATATAAATTTTGCGGGTCTTTTTTAAGTGCTTGTTTGGCAGGAATGGTACTTCGCTGAAAAGCTTCCGTTAGCACTATATTTTTAATCAATTTTTTGATAGACCAATCATCTTCTACAAATTGCAAAGCCAAATAATCCAATAATTCGGGATGCGTAGGTATTTTGCCTTGCAAGCCAAAATTATCAACCGTTTCTACAATGCCTTTTCCAAAAAGATGGTGCCAAATTCGATTGACCATAACTCTTGCCGTTAATGGATTTTTGGCATTGGCAATTCCTTCCGCTAGTTCTTTCCGACCACTTCCTTTAGCAGAAAATTCAGGGCTATAATCTTTTAAAGCATCAAAAAATTGATGCGGTACTTTTTCTTCTGAAAGGGTCGTTCGATTGCCTCTAATAAATACGGAACTGAACTGGGCATCGCCTTCTGTTACGCCTTGGAAAAAGGTGCTGTCATATAAACTTTGGGTTAATTGATTGACTGCTTGATTTAAGGTACTCAATTGCTGCGATAGAGTAGGGGAGAGTCCTCTTTTTATGGCTCGATTTAACATCACTACCTCTTTGGGGTTGGCTTTTCCATTCATCCAATTTTGATAAGCATCGGTTTGATTGGTATAAGGAAATTCTTGAGTGGGCGGTGCAGTTGGCACAATATCTCCATCAAAAGCAATCGCATATTCTGCTTCTATCCAAGCATCGGGGGGAAATTCATAATAATGTCCTTTTCCCTTTTTATTTGTTTTTTGCCCAGGTAATAATTCCAAATAGGCTTTTTCTCCCTGTACCATTGCCAAATCTAGCACATACTCCTGCATTTTTCCCTCTTTGACCTCCTTTTCCAAACCGCCATAAATCGGATTTTGAATCAACTGAAAATTATCGACTATTAAGCGAATCATTGCCCCTTCTCCTGCTGCCCGAACGACTATTTTATCGCTATCAATAATAAAAGTTGGCGAACGCAAAGCACCTTGAATGCCTGTTCCAAAAATACGACTGGATACTTTTGCATTTTCTAGTTTTTCCAGTTTTCCATTTTTATCAAAAATAGGTTCTCCTAGGGCATTTTGATTATTAAAAGCGAGTCCATTGGAAGTCCAACCATTTAACGTTCCATCTCTGAAATTAGCAATAATTGTTGCAGGAGAGGAGGAAGGAATATTGATTAGTTTTTTAGTAGGAGGTTTAGTGCTTCCAGAACTCAAAGTTCTGGAAGCACTTTCTACAGGCTTCCCAGCAATCAACTCCCGCATCTTCCGCTTAATCGCCTCCACAGAATCCACCCGAGCAAAAATAGCCAAAGGAGTCCCCGAAGGAATCAACGCAAACCGAGTACTCTCAAAAATCCCATACAAAGAATAATAATCCGTCGTCGGAATCGCATCAAATTTATGGTCATGGCAGCGAGCGCAAGCCACTGTCAAGCCTTGAAAAGTCTTCGTCGTCACATCAATCATATTATCAAAAACATCGGCTTCCTCCTGCTTGATACTGACAGGACTATGTTTATTTTCACTAAAAGTAAAAATTTGCGTCCCATGAATAGATTCATTCGTTCCTTTTTCTGGATGAATCCGTGGATTTTCTAATAAATCACCCGCCAATTGTTCTTTGATAAATTGATTGTAAGGAACATCCGAATTAAAAGCCCGAATCAAATAATCTCGATATTGCCAAGCCCCAATCACAGGATAATCAAATTCATGCCCTTTATATTCCGCATAACGCACTAAATCCATCCAATGCCTAGCCCAACGTTCTCCAAAATGAGGTGATGCTAAGTATTCATCCACTAGTTTTTCATAAGCAGTCTGACTATCATCTGTTGTAAATTTTTCGATGCCGGAAGTGGTCGGTGGCAAACCAGTTAGTAAATAAGCCAAGCGACGAATTAAAGCAGGTTTATTCGCCTTTTCTGATTTACCTAACCCCTTTTCTATAAGCGTTTTATCAACTAAGTAATCAATTTTTTTGCTGGTATTTGCTAAAGTACTAAATGCCTTATCGGTCGGCAATTCAGGTGGTATAAATGCCCAGTACTTCTTCCATTCTGCGCCTTGCTCCATCCATTTTTCTAATAAGGCCATTTCTCTTTTGGTCAATCGCTTGTTCATCTCAGGTGGCGGCATTTGTAAATCTGGGTCGTCGCTTGTTACTCGACGCATGATTTCACTTGCTGTCCAATTGCCTTCTTGGATAGGCCGTTTGCCATTGTCTAAAACCGCTTTTGCGGTTTCCTCTAAGTCTAATCGTAAATCCGCTTCTCTACTGCTGACATCTGGGCCATGGCAGAGGAAACAGTTGTCGGATAGGATGGGGCGGATGTGGAAATTGAAGTCTATTTTGTCGGGAAAGGAGACCTCTTCTGCTTCTTTTTGGCAGGCGTTGAAGCTTATGGTGCTGCAAATTAGAGCAATGGTTATATATAGGTAGGAAAGACGCATGGAATAAAGGTAAGGAAAACTCTTTTAATTCAAGTCTTTTTTCTTAAAAATCGACGCTTTACGAGTTAAAATATAAAGTATAAAAGGTTAAAAGTAACTGAGAGTTAGAAGCGGGATAAGCGAAAACCAATACCGTAGTACTGGCCAATCGAATCGTTCCTATGGCGAACTGAGACGCGACAGCCGAAACCGTCGTTGAGCCAAGACCCGCCACGAAGCACGCGGATGAATCTTTCATAATCATCGCCTCCCTCATTAGGTAAACCATTTTTAGGCATTTTTTCCAAATTAGTCATCCATTTATCCTGACACCATTCCCAAATATTACCACTCATATCATAAAAACCCAATTCATTGGGAAATTTTAGTTTTACGGGCTTTGTTTCGCCATGACTATTTCTAGTATACCACCCCACTTCTATTAAGTGGTTACTACCAGCATATTGATAGCCATTTGATTTATTTCCACCTTGCGCAGCAAATTGCCACATAGCTTCTAAGGGTAGTTTGTAGCCCTTGTTTTTTAAATTGTCAAAGCTATTTAATTTAGTGAGGAAGGCAGGTTCTTTTGTTCCTATATTTCCTTGTACTATGTCTAACCAAGAAGCCCGTTCTACAGGTCGTTTACCATGCCCTTTGAATGCTAAACGTTCAGGGTCTTTGCCCATTACTTCACGCCATAATTCTTGCGTAACAGGCGTTTCTGCTAAATGGAAATTAGGGACGGTTAGTTCTGTTTTTTGTCCATCATATTCAAGCGTTACTTTTCCTCCTTTTACAAAAATCATTTTGAAGGAGACGCCATTGATGGTTTCTATGTAGTCTTTATTTAGTAACATGCTAAATTTAAAAAATCTATTTATCTAAAAACAAAGAATCAAGATAACGCTAGTCTAAACCCAAAATCATTTCTAATCCTGTTGTCAGCGCTACTTCTTCCTAGAGGAGCACAATCACAAGCAGTTATATTTCCTTTCCAAGACCCACCACTAAACCTTTGAGGATTTTTTAGTATGCTAGGAATATCATCTTTATTAATAATTTTGTAATTCCTCAATTTTGTTTCTTCACACCATTCATTAATATTTCCACTCATGTCAAATATCCCAAGAGTATTTGGCATTTTCAAACCTACGGGTTTTGTCTCATAATGACTATTTTCTTCAAACCACGCCACTTCTTTTATATTATGACTACCAGCATATTTATAATTCTTTTGTGAATATCCTCCTCTAGCTGCATATTCCCACTCCATTTCTGTAGGTAAACGGAATTTTGTATTTCTTGGTCTTGATTTTCTTGTAATTTGGTTAATTTTATCTAAAAAAGAAGGTGTATTTGTTTTAGGATTACCTTTAATAGCGTCCCAAGATAATACTATCTACTGGGCGAGTACTTCCTTTAAAATGAGATGGGTTATTTTCCTTCCCCATAACAGCTTCCCACAATTCTTGTGTAACAGGAAATTCTCCTAAATAAAAGTTCGATACTTTCTTTGTTATAGATTTTTTACGATTATCCTCTTTACTGTAATATTTATCATGGAGTTTTTGGATAAATTTTGGCGCTTTAGGGAATAAAATTTCACCAGAAATTGGTTTAGTGATTTTCCATATTTCTCCATGTGCATCACCAAAAAGGAATCTACCTTCTTTTATGAAAATCATTTTAAAAGAGACGCCATTGATGGTTTCTATGTAGTCTTTCACTTCCATTTATCCTGTTGTCAATTTTTGATAAAGGCTTTCAAAATTTTCATTTTGATGAATTTCTGGATTGAGGGCATTCATATCTTTTAAAATGGCTGCCATCTTATCAAAAGAGGCTCGAATATCTGCGTAATTATTTAATTCCTGTTGTATTTCTGTCAAATGGACACCTGTCCCTATAGATTTTAATTCCGCATCTAATTCCTTAATTTTCTCCTCCCAATATTTGATGTACCTGATTCGAGCAATTGGTTTATAAATATTAGCGTCTTCTAGAATAATAGGAAAAATTCTATCACTAAAATTTTCATTTTGATAAATTTGTGTCAACTCATACATGCAATTATCAGATTTTAAATATTTTTCACTAATAATAACAATCACTCGATTGCCCTTTCCTATTTCTTGCATAAAGCCTTGAATGCTATCTTTATAGCCTACTTGCCCTAAATCTCTATTAATTACAACGCCTCTTTCGGTCAGTTCTTTTTCTACTAAGTCAGTTACTTTGGTGCTGTCGCCTCCCCAAGCATAGGAAATATAGGTTTTAGAAAGAGGTGTCTCTGTTTCTTCTTCGGCTTCAATTTCTTCAACGTGAGGTATCTTTTCTACTAATTGTTTCTTTAATACTTCCAATAAAGCTAAAGTCGAAGCCGTAATTTTATTTCGCTCTAAATTAGCTTCCGAATTACTTAAAATACCCATTCGGTTATCTCGATGCAGCTTACTTAGCCGTTCTTGTAATTGAATAATTTTAGTTGAATTGTATTGTTCCCTTAATAAGGTTAACGCTTGGTCTAATCGACTATTAGCTATTAAGTTTCGTATTTTTTCCATTGATTCTAATTTAGTTTCTACTGCTTTTGCTTGTCTAGCATTTTCAAAAGTTTCCTTTTCATCTTTAGCCATAAAAATAGCAAAATCATTAACTTCAACAAAAGTACCACAGGCTGCTTTTATTCTGGCTTCTTTTTTATTCTTGGCATCCAATAACTCTTTTATTTTCATAAACACTTTTCCATCTAAACTAACCAATTCTTCTACCGTATTTTCGTCTATTTTTTGAATTTTTTCAAACTCATTCCGAATTCTATCTAATAGCCTTTTATCTACTAATGGTAATTTGATTAAAATTTCATCGCTTTCCTCATTTGCCTCAATAATAGCTTTGGTATTTTCCATTTCCAATAAAATACCATTTTTATACATATCAGATACTTCCGCAAACTCATGGGTTCGAGCGATAAAACTTTGAATGATACCTTGATGCAAAAAAGGATGTTGATAGCAAATATAAGCAATGGTATCGCCATTAGTCACCCAATTATTTTCTCGTTCATCAAATATACGTGGGCGTTTTTCGGGCATTAATTCAATGGCTATAAATTGGCGCTTTTCAAAGGTTTTACTAGCATTTCTTTCCTCTTCTTTAGACCTTACTTCAAAGCACATTTCGCTATTGAGCATGAAACCCAAAAATAATTCTTGCACATTTTGTGGATAATCTTCCCAGTAAGTTCGCAGTTCTTTGCCTGAAAAACGTCCATCTTCTTCTTTTATTTCATGGTAAAACCCCTTATCCCCTCTGTCAAAAAGCGTATAAATAGCTTTAATAGCCCATTCTTGATTTAAAATTATTTTATCATCAAATAATCCTTTTTTATAAAAAACAACGCCCGTTTTTACTAGCCAGTTAGTCAATAATTGATCGGGTTCAGTTTCTCCTGCTGCAGTTGCCAATTTTCGGTAATCGGCTAAAGACATAAATTTGTCTTCGAGATTTAAAAATTCATTTTTAGTAGCTGCATTCGCATCAGGTCTTTTGGCAAGCAAAGTATCTCGAATCGTCACCCAACGTTTAGGTAACCACTCTTCTCTTTCCAATTCTTCTATGGCTTCTGCCAACCGATTCATCATTTTTTTATAACCACTTTCTTTTGGTTGGGGTTCTATGGAATCAATCGCTAAAAATTCCAAATAAGGAAAATAGTCTTCATAACGGTCTGAAATATCCTGTTTATGCGGATGCTTATTGCCCCCTTTTGCATCTTTAGTTTGTATAATTAACAAAGGACTTTTCTTACCAATATAAGCGATATATCTTAACCAATATTTATAGCGTCGATTCAACCATTTGCGCATTTTCCGCCCCTCCTTTCTTTCCGAAAAATCATTTTCTACCTCCGTTTCTTCATTCCAAAGCAATAAATAGGTGGTATTATTTTGCATGAATAATCGGTGGGTCGTATGGTAAATATCTTGTCCCCCAAAATCCCATAAATTCAAAATATAAGGAAACCCATATCTATTGTGGGTATCTTTAAATTGTTGAACAGAAATCCCATGAGTAGAATCCCACGCTGGATTAAAGCTATCATTGACTAAACGGTTGACCACACAAGATTTTCCTGTTTTTCCATCTCCTACCAGCAGCACTTTATATTCCTCATTTTTTACTCTTTCCCCACTATCTAAGGCTGCTTTTAACTTTTTAGCCGCTTGTAAATAATTTGCGCCGCCTTCATGATACGCTCCTATAGAAAAATTCAAAGGATTGCTATGCAAGTACAAATATTCTAGTTCGGGCATTTTTTCTAGCATATCCACATCCACATTCTTGATTGGATTGCTGCTTAGATCCAACATGTTTAGCAAAGGTAATGCTCCATTTACGGTAAATTTCTTTAATTTATTTCGGCTAATATCTATTCTGTCTAATTGAAGAAAGTCGTTAGTAGTGGTAAAACTGGTTAATTGATTATCACTTAAATCCAAATATTTTAAGGCAGGATAGTATCCTTTTAAGGTGAAAGAAGTTAATGCTTTATTATCGCTAATACAGCAATATTTTAATTGCTCGATATTGGAAAGTGACAGACTTGTTTTATCTGTTTCTCTTAATATTAAGCCGACTACTTCACCATCTGAATTACAAATACAACTCTGAGAAGAATGGTCACCTCTAAATTTTGCCCAGTTGGGTAAATCATATTGCTTTAAAGAGAGGTCTAAATATTTTTCTAAATCTGTTTTTTCATTCGTTTTAATAAGTTTTAAAAAATCTACCGCTTTGAAGGATAAAAAAAGGAAACTGAAATTAAGAGCTAATATCGAAATAATCGAAAACCAACAAAATCGCCTCTTTCATCCGAATTGGCTGTATTACGACCTACAACAAGACAGTCTTCATCAGATAATAGCCAAGAGCCGCCACGAACCACGCGTATGTCTTCATCTTTTTCCGATAGCCAAACGGTACCATCTTCTGGCGCGCCTTTATAATTTTCATGCCAGCTATCTTCGCACCATTCCCAAACATTTCCACTCATATCACATAACCCTAAAACATTGGGCATTTTTAGGCCAACAGGTTTAGTCCCCCGATGACTGTTTTTCCAATCCCAACCAACTTCTTTTAGCTGATTGCTTCCTGCATATTTATAATTTAACTCTTTCCAATATTTCCCCCCATGTGCTGCATATTCCCATTGTGCTTCCGTGGGTAAGCGAAATTGTTTACCTTCTGCTAGGTTCTTTGCTTTTATCTTTTGGATAGCATTTAATTTATCTAGAAAGGCAGCTATGCCTTTTTCTTTATCTCCTATCTGAATATCGTTCCAACTGACTTGTTCTACTGGCCGATTTGTTCCTTTAAAATGGGAAGGATTATTGTCTTTCCCCATTACCGCTTCCCAAATTGCTTGTGTAACTGGATATTTTCCTATTTCAAAATCATTTTTAAAAGCGACAGGATGAGCAGGTTTTTCATAATCATAACTACTCTCATCATCCCCCATAATAAAATCATATTCCCCTTCCTCCTTCGCTCTTTTCTCAACAGTAACCATCTCAAAAGGAACACCATTCGCGATATAAGTCGTACGTTTTATGTCAGCAATTTGAATCATATTGGGATAAAGGTAAAATAAAATAAGTGCTTTGACAATTTTTGTAAAATGATTATTTTTTAGTAAATGTGTATTTATTTCATAATTAAAACTATTTGTTTTTAACAACAAAACAATCTACCTTTGCTTTCATAAAAATAGCAACCTGCTAATCAAAGACTTTTATCACAAACGATTTTTATTTAACCAATCTAAGTTTTGTTGACAACTACTCAATAAAGCTGATAAAAGTATTTTGTCTATGCCGGTCAAAAAGAAAAAAGCCCCTGTAAAAGTGGCACAACAACAATTATTTACTGATGTTCAACAACTTATTGATACAACTCGGAATAGCGTTAGTCAAACGGTTAATGCGAGCTTAACAATACTTAATTGGCATATAGGTAAAAGGATTAATGAGGAAGTATTGAAGAATGAGCGAGCCGTTTATGGAAAGCAGATAATTTTACAATTATCAAAACAACTAACAGGAATTTATGGAAGAGGTTTTTCAAAATCTGCTTTAACTAGAATGTATCTTTTCAATGAATATTTTGAAGATTATGAAATTGTTGCGACAGCGTCGCAACAATTGAGTTGGTCGCATTTTATAGAAATAATTCCGTTAAAGTCGGAGCTACAAAGAAATTTTTATACACAGCTATGTCGAGTAGAACATTGGAATGTCCGCACTTTGCGTAAAAAAATTCAATCCATGTTATTCGAGCGAACCGCTATTTCTAAAAAGCCCGAAGCACTAGCTCAATTAGAATTAAAAGCTTTGAAAGAAAAAGATACTTTAAGTCCAGATTTAGTATTTCGCAATCCATATATTTTAGATTTTTTGGGTTTGAATGATTCATTTGCAGAGAAAGATTTAGAGCAAGCAATCTTAGCACAATTAGAGCAATTTTTATTAGAACTAGGAAGAGGCTTTTCTTTTTTAGAGCGTCAAAAACGAATGATTATAGATGGAGAAGACCATAAATTAGATTTGTTATTTTATCACAGAAAGCTACGGCGGTTAGTGGCTATTGATTTAAAAATTGGAAAATTTATGGCTGGCTATAAAGGACAAATGGAACTTTATCTTCGATGGCTAGAAAAATATGCTATGGAAGAAGGAGAAGAATTGCCCATTGGACTCATACTCTGCGCAGAAGGTAATAACGAAAAAATTGAATTGCTTCAATTAGACAAGTCTAATATAAAGGTAGGGCAATACATTACGGAATATTTACCAAAGGATTTATTGAAGCGAAAGTTACATCAGTTTGTAGCAATTTCTAAGCGTCAAATAGACAACAGACCTAATCATAAAAAATAAAATAGAACTTACTTATAGCACACAAATTTCAAAAATTGCCCTATCTTCATCCCCTTTATAAATAAAACCAGTACAACATGAATAAATCATCCTTAGCATTTATAGGCTTTTTAGCCTTGCTATTATTCGCCATCCCAAATTCGGCAATCGCCCAAAAAAAGAAAAACAAAAAGAAGGCGACTGCTGAAAAAGCCTCCGAAAAAAAAGCGCCCTTAGATAAAGTCAGTCTCTCAGGCTTAAAATTCAGAAATGTCGGCCCTGCCATTACCTCTGGTAGAATAGCCGATATAGCGGTCAATCCTACCAATCCATCCGAATATTATGTAGCAACAGCTTCTGGTGGCGTATGGAAAACGAATAATTGGGGCAATACTTACAAACCTATTTTTGATGGACAAGCTTCTTATTCTATTGGCTGCGTGACCATTGACCCTAGCAATCCGAATGTTATATGGGTCGGAACAGGGGAGAATAATAACCAACGGTCAGTGGCTTATGGCGATGGGGTTTATAAGTCAGAAGATGGCGGTGCGAGTTGGAAAAATGTGGGTTTAAAAACGTCAGAGCATATTGGCAAAATCATTGTGCATCCAACTAATTCGGATGTGGTTTGGGTAGCAGCTATTGGGCCTTTATGGAGCGATGGGGGCGAAAGAGGCGTTTATAAAACAATGGATGGCGGTAAAACATGGGAAGCTGTTTTGGAAATTGATAAATATACTGGGGTAACGGATTTAATTATCGACCCTCGGAATCCTGATATTTTATATGCCGCAGCAATGCAACGGTCTCGAAAAATCTTTACTTATTTAGGTGGTGGTCCAGGTTCTGGGATGCATAGAACGACCGATGGCGGAAAGACTTGGACGAAGATTAATAAAGGCTTGCCAACGGTGGATATTGGTAGAATTGGCTTAACTATTTCTCCTGCAAACCCAGAAATTATCTATGCGATTGTAGAAGCGGCACAAGGCAAAGGTGGTTTTTATAAAACTACTAATCGAGGCGCAAGTTGGGCTAGACAAAGTAGCTATAGTTCAAGTGGTAATTATTACCAAGAAATTATTGCGGATCCTGTCGAACCAAATACGGTTTATTCCATGAATACTTGGATGCAAGTGAGTAAGGATGGTGGAAAGACTTTTAATAATTGTGGCGAAGATTATAAACATGTGGATAACCATAGTATGTGGATTAATCCAAATAATAATCAACATTGGTTAGTAGGTTGTGATGGTGGTATTTATGAAACTTGGGATGCAGCAAAACATTGGGATTTTAAAGAAAATTTACCCATTACCCAGTTTTATAAAGTCGCTTTAGATAATGATTTGCCTTTTTATAATATTTATGGGGGCACACAGGATAATTTTAGTTTAGGTGGCCCGAGTAGAGTCAATACTTCACATGGTATTACGAATCGAGATTGGTTTATTACCCACGGTGGT
The DNA here is from genome assembly GCA_017857395.1 of Bacteroidota bacterium. Classification (GTDB taxonomy): domain Bacteria; phylum Bacteroidota; class Bacteroidia; order Chitinophagales; family Saprospiraceae; genus JAFMDF01. The sequence continues at coordinate 13,125 of JAFMDF010000160.1, forward strand.
GATGGTTTTGAATCTCAAGTGGATCCAGAAAACCCTGATATTGTGTATGCGCAATCTCAGCATGGGGTTTTGGTAAGATATGACCGAAAAAGTGGCGAAGAAGTAGGGATTCAACCTAAAGAACGCAAAGGCGAAGATGCCTATATTTGGAATTGGGATTCGCCTTTAGCGGTAAGTTCACATGCTTCAGGACGTTTATACTTTGCAGCGAATAAACTATTTAAAACCAATGACCGAGGGAATTCTTGGGAAGTGATTAGTGATGATTTAACTCGAAAGGTCAATCGAAATGAACTAAAAGTACAAGATAGAATTTGGGGAATTGATGCAGTTGCTAAAAACCGTTCAACTTCTCAATATGGCGCAATTGTCGCTTTCTCAGAATCATCCATTAATGAAAATTTATTGGTGGTAGGTACTGATGATGGCTTGATTCAGATTACCGAAGATGGTGGGCAGAATTGGCGCAAGGTTGATAATATTGCTGGTGTACCTAATCGGACTTATGTCAATGCCGTTTTTGCCTCGCAGCATGACGAAAATGTGATTTATGTGGTGTTTAATAACCATAAAGCGGGAGACTTCAAGCCTTATGTTTATAGAACGAGTAATAAAGGATTGACATGGACAAATATCAGCAATAATCTACCAGAAAGAGGAAGTGTCTATAGTATCGAAGAAGACCATGTGGATAGTGGATTGATTTTCTGTGGAACAGAGTTTGGCGTATTCTTTTCACCTAATGCAGGTGGTCAATGGAAGCAACTTAAAGCGGGTGTACCAACAATTGCCGTTAGAGATTTAGCGATTCAGCGCCGAGAAAATGATTTGGTTTTAGGGACTTTTGGTAGAGGCTTTTTTGTTTTAGATGATTATTCAACTTTACGTTCGATTGAAGCTACACCAATCGATAGTACCGCACAAATTTTTGCAATTAGAGATGCCTTGATGTTTGAAAAAGCGACTCCATTGGGCTTGCCAGGCAAAGCTTTTCAAGGAGATAATTTTTATTCCGCAGATAACTTAGGCCCTGTGGCAATGATTACCTATTACTTCCCTGATAATGTAAAAACCTTAAGGGACAAACGTCGAGCGGCTGAGAAAAAAGCAGCTAAAGATGGTGGCGATAATAGATATCCTACTTTTGAGGAATTGACAGCCGAAACGGAGGAGATTAAACCAGGATTAATTTTTACCATTAAAAATAGTGCAGGAACAGTTATTCGGAAATTCACCAAAGCACCCAAAAAAGGCGTACAACGTTTTGAATGGGATTTGCGCTACGCACCGAAAGATGCGATTAGTCTAAGAAAACCTAGTTTTTATAATCCATTTGCAGGTGTTCAGGAAGGTACTTTAGTGGAACCTGGTACTTATACCGTTTCCATGGCAACTTACTTTAATGGTGAATACCAAGCAACTGGCAATGAAGTTTCTTTTGCCGTCAAGGCCTTAAATAATACCGTTTTACCAGCAGCAAATCGAGCCGATAAAGTGGCATTTCAAAGAGATGTAGCAGAATTAAGTCGGTCTATGAGTGGTGCCCGAAATACGATTAGCGAATTGGATAATAAAATGCGACATATCCGACAAGCGATTAAATTAGCAGAACAACCAATGTCTACTTTAACGGCTGCTGCCAATGCAGTCGAGCAAAAATTGAAGGCGATTAAATTGCAATTATATGGAGACCGAAATAAAGGTACTTTGGATATGGCGTCATCACCAACGCCTGCCCGTCGTTTAGGGGGCATTCGATATGAACAAGGGAATAGTACAGCTGCGCCGACGGCAACGCATCGAGCAAGTTTTGCGATTGCCAAGGAAGAATTTGCCCCTATTTTAGCGGCTATTCGAGAAGTCGCAGATGTGGATATGGTAAAATTAGAAGAACAATTGGAAGTGGCGAAAGCGCCTTATACGCCTGGGCGAAAGATTAAGACTTTGAAGAATTAAAGATAGCAAACCGTAGCTTAGGCATTCTTACCTGAGTATGTCAAGTACGTCATAACCGTAGCTTGGACATTCTTGCCCGAGTATACATTGCATAAAAAAACGTAGCTTAAACAATTTAGTTTAAGCTACGTTTTTATCAAATAAGAATATCTGAACTACGTTTATATTTCTTCTCAGACAAAAATGTCTAAGCTACATTTAGTGTTAAAACTTCACCACTTTCTCCTGCCGCAAACCATACTCTGTCTGAATCAACACCCAATAAACACCAGGTACAAAATCTTGCATATTCAATTCCTGCTGACTTGGTGAATTGCCTCTATTAAAAACTTGTTCCAATAAAACCTGTCCCGTTAAATTAATCAAACGGATATTATCTATTTTTACAGTTGGTGTCTTAATAAACAAACTTTGTCGAACTGGATTTGGGTAAATTTCTATACTTTGTAAAAATTCTTCTTCAATACCGACAGACATACAACCGCCTTCTCCTGCAGTGCCCATCGTTAAATTTAAAGTAACCATACTATCACAACCATTAATCGAGGTTAAATTCTGCGTATAAACGCCTGCTTCCCTAAGCATATCGTCGCCAAATTGGAGGCTATCTTGTGGACATAACATATCTTCAATAGTTGTCTCAATCGATTCTAAAACTTGTAAGTTTAGAATAACCATACTATCACAACCTTCAGCAGTTTTTAAAACAGCCGTATAAGAATTTGTCTCTGTTAAAATAAAAGTATAGAATTCAATCGTATCGCCCGCACAGATGGTTTGTTCCGAAGAACTTTCTAAAATTGGGGCAACCGTCAGGGTCAATTCGACCATACTATCACAACCATTAATGGTACTTAAAGTTTCCCTGTAAATACCTGCTTCAGTCATTGCCCGACCATTAAAAGAACGGCTACTGCCATAACATATTTCCTCCGTCAAAGCGGTAAATGCTATATCATTAACTGCTAAATTTAAAGTAACCAAACTATCACAACCATTTGCTGCGACAAAATTTTGTTGGTAAACACCCGTTGTTTTAATGCTTTGATTATTAAAAGTTAAACTATCTCCTGCACAAATATTTTCATTGCGGTCTGTTTCAAAACGGTCAGAAATTTTCAAAATTAACTGCACAGAACTATCACAACCATTGCTATTAGAAAGGGTAGCTTGATAAATGCCAGCAGTTGATAAAGCCTGTCCATTAAAATCATAACTAGCACTTTCACAGATCGTTTGATTAATGGTAGTTGCTGCCGTATCTTTCACCGTTAAATTTAAAGTAACTACACTATCACAACCATTAATGGCTTGCAAATTCTGTTGGTAAACACCGCTGGCTACTCTCGCTTCATTCGCAAATAAATAAGCTTCGCCTTGACAAATACTTTCCGTTAGCATTGTCTGGAATTTTTCGGCTACACTTAAATTTAAGACGATGTATTGATTACAACCATTCGCAGCCATTAAAGTATCTCGATAAGTGCCTGCTGCCATCAATGTTTGCTCATTAAAACCAAACATATCACCTTGGCAAATCGTGCGGTCAATCACACTTTGCAAAGTATCATTCACCGTTAGATTTAAGACTACGTATTGGTTACAACCATTCGCAGCCATTAAAGTATCTCGATAAGTACCTGCTGCGATTAATGATTGTCCTTTAAATTCAAAACTATCGCCTTGACAAATAGTGCGATCCAAAATCGTTTGAAGCGTATCTAGAATAGTTAATTCTAAAGTCGTGGTACTATCGCAACCATTCAGCGACTGAGAAACCGTTGTATAAGTACCTGCCTGTGTTAAGGCATCTCCACCAAATAGATAAGTATCGCCTTGACAAATCGTCTCATTTAAAGTCATTGCCGAAGTAGCCAATACATCTAAATTCAAAATACTAATACTATCTCCACCAAATACATTTTTTAAAGTATCTCGATAAATGCCACTTTCGGTTAAGGTCAGATTATTAAAATTTATGCTTTCTCCTTGGCAAATAGTGGTCGTAGCGGAAGTACTATCCAAAAATCGGACGGGATTTAAGGTAATTTCTGTGCCTAAGATGGGTGTTTTCTTTCGTTCTTTATCAATTAAGGTGATGCTATCTATGGTTATTCGGAAGTCTGGAAAATCCCCAATAACTACAAAGCCAGGTGTTAAAGTAAGCTCTCCAATTAATCCATTACCACTAGAAGGTAATTGATTAGTTTTGGTATAAGCAACTATATAATCTTTGGGTCTAGATTTTTCTGCCAAATCTTCACTTTTAATGACCGTAGCAGAGTCGTCTGGTAACCAACCCTTTAATTCAAATTTAGTAGCTGTTGAATCAAAAGCTTGTCCATTGACCTTAATAGAAAAAGAAATACCTAATAAACTTTCTACAGGTAGCGTCGCATCCCCTAAATGTATTGGAATGGTAATAGGTTCTGAGTTTGGAAAAATATCTAAATTAGCCGCTTCTGGTACACTAAAAGTAGGGTTAATTCCAGTAATTCCTAAAGGTATTTCATCGGGCGTAAATATGACATCATTATGCGTTCGCCCAAAATTAGCTTTAATCACCTCTACATCATTTTGATCAATAATTCCATTTCCATTACAATCAGCCAAGGATAAATCTAAGCCGGGAACGGCAGAAGTTGCCCAAGGAGTAGTAATAGATTGTGGTGCCCAAGCAGTATCAATTGTTTTCCGTTCAAATCCTTTCTCGCCAAAACCCAATCCAAGAAATAATAAATCAACTCCATTTACAACACCATTATCATTGACATCGCCTGGCCATACTGTCTCTTGTGCAGTTAAAGAAGAAGTGGTTATGACCACTAATAAAAGAAGCAAAAAGGGTTTAAATATTTTCATCGTTTGCATAGTTTTAATTCATGGGAAATATACAATTACTGCAATCTTTGCTTAATGCTTTGTGCTATTAAATTTGTATAGGACAAGCATTCCTTGTAAAAGTATCTTAAAAAATAGTTAGTAACAATTACATTTTTTGTATTTTTCCAGAATAAAATCACCTTTCCTAAGGTGTGATTTGCTTGTTTTTTGATTCTAAAAATCTGATAACTAGATTTTTATAAAAATTAATTGTTATAAAAATTTTCAAAAAAAATATGCAGAATAGTAAACTAATTGACTTATTAAAAACCTTTGAAAAAGAAGATTGGCGTTGGTTTCGCAAATTTTTGTTATCACCTTATTTTAATAATCGAGAAGAATTAGTCATTTTTTGTGATTATTTAAGAGGTCAAGCACCTGATTTTAAAGAGAAAGCTATTCGTAAAGAAAAGGTTTTTAAGAAACTATATCCTGGACAAATTTATGATGAAAAACAGATTAGTTATGCAATGAATTTTCTATTAGGGCAAGCAGAACGTTTTTTAGCACAAAGGGAATTTGAATTACAAACTCCTGTAATTAATATTTATTTGCAGCGATCATTGGTAAGAAGACAATTAGATAAACATTATAAGTACCAGTATGAAAAATCTTATGATTTATTAGAAGATAGAAAAAAGGAAAATATTGATTATTATCTGTTTCAATATCAGAAATCAGAAATAGCAAATGTTCATTATAATAATAAAAATCTTAGGAGTTATGATCCTAATTTGCAAGCAACTTCAGATGAATTAGACCAGTTTTATTTAATACATAAATTAAAACATTGTTGTGAGATGGTGAGTCAATCAAGATTGATGAATGCACCTTATGCACCTATGTTAGAAACAGAAATTATTGATTTTCTCAATAAAACAACTACTCTTAAAACACCGCTTATTTCCGTGTATTTGGAAACTTATTTTATACTAAAAAAAGATAATGCAGAATCTAATTTTGAAAATTTAAAGAAGTTATTAATTGAATATAAAGACTTAATTCCTCCTGTAGAAAAAGCAATAATCTATCAATATGGTGTCAATTATTGCATATTTCAAGTTAATAAAAATAATAACCCGAGACATTATGCAGAGCAGAGTTTAGAATTGTATTTAGAAGGGATTGAAGAGAAAATTTTATTTAATCAAGGCTATTTATCTCCTTGGCATTTTAAGAATGTTGTTAAAATAGGACTCAATTTAAAAAAATATGATTTTACTGAAGAATTTATTCAGAAATATCACAAAAATTTAGAGGATAAATACCAAGAAGATGCTTTACACTTCAATTTAGCTGATATTAATTATCGAAAGAAAAATTACCAAGAAGCGCAAATCCATTTAATACAAGTACAGTATTCTGATATTTCCTATAACCTAGGCGCAAAAACTATGCTTCTGAAAATCTACTATGAAATCAATGAAGGAGAAGCCCTTTTTGCCCTAATCGCTTCGTTCTCTATTTACCTAAGAAGAAATAAAAAACTAGCGAAAGACGTAAGAGAAGCCTACCTAAACTTCACCAACATCCTAGGCAGAATAGTCCGAGCAACGAAATATAAATACCCGGCCATTATCGAAAAAATCAATGAAACCAAACGATTGTATAATCGAAATTGGTTGCTAGAGATTTGTCAGGGACGGTAAATCAAGATTGATTTGGTAACGATATTCCCCTTCTATTTCTGAAGTTTTGATGGCTTCTGAAACCATCCTATTAATCATTGCCTGTAATTGAGTATCTGTGGGCAAAGTATTTATACTGTATCACGGTTATATTGCTGCATTGTTTTATTGTTGTTGAAAGCGAATATTAATCTTAAGTTACTGTTTACCAACAATATAACAATATAACAATATAACAATTTTAACAACTTTTAATTTTAAAGTTCAATTCTAACCCTGTTACAGTATAAAACACCTATATGCCCTACTTTTTCAGCATATAGTTGAAAGATTTCCTCTAATCCTTCTAAGTTATATTTAAAATTAGGCCAATCTTTTTGTTGCCAGTTATACTTCATGAGCCGATTATTTTAGTTAATCGGCTCAAAATCTTTTTTAAACTCAAAAACGCCAACTACTTTTTCTTCTAAACAAGTATGTTAAACATTTAATCGCTTACAATGACTCTTTCTTCAATTATTTGTTATCTTTCCAAATTTTGATTACCAAAAATAACAATTTTTAAAATACATAAATGCACATAAAACAGACGCATGTCGTTCCCAAATCAGGGTTTAAAGGACTAGTAGAAAACTGGCGGTCAGATTTTTTGGCGGCCATTAGTGTTTCGCTAGTTGCCCTTCCTTTGGGTTTAGGGGTTGCGGTTGCTTCTGGTGCACCACCTATTTCTGGGTTGACTTCTGCTATTATTGGCGGCGTTGTGGTTACGCTTTTTCGAGGCAGTCATTTGGCAATTAATGGGCCAGCAGCGGGCTTGATTGCGGTATTATTGGCTGGTTTAGTGACTTTGGATGATGGTTCTGATCAAGTGTTTGCCTATTTATTAGCAGCAACTTGTGTAGCAGGCGTTCTACAAGGGGTAAGTTCGGGATACGCCCAAAAAGTTGTCACTTCTAAAAAAGTGGCCAATT
>JAFMDF010000533.1 GCA_017857395.1 Bacteroidota bacterium
AGTAACGCTAGGTTCGCTCAAATTTTTGATTAATACATAAATTACACGAAATAATATTCTGTATTAAAAGTATTTTTATCTTTAAAACAGTATTTTGTTCGTATTTATTTTTATTAAATAAATATAATTAAAATATTATTTTTAACCCTAAAATAATAACCTGAAAAGAGTTTATTTAAAATAAATAAAATTCTGCATTTTAAACATAAATCAAAATATTATTTTGATAATATTTTATTTTATTAACTAATTTTGGGCGAACCTAGCGCAGTAAGTCTTGATATTTTTGATTTTTTTCCTGCTTATTTCCTAAAAAACTATGTAAGTCAGCCAAGCTTTTTGTTGCTTTTGCCATCCTTTTTAAGTCCCCTTCCGCTTCGGAAATCTTAATCATTTCTTCCGCAAATCGCACCCCTAGCCAATATTTATTACCTAATTCAATCTCTTTCAATATAGCTGCGTAATTGTCATACAGACAACTGAATCTACTGCCACAACTATTTCTCACAATCTTGAAAACGGTATTGATGGTCGTATCATTTGGCTGATCTAAATAGCCCTTAACAAGTGGCATAATAGCTTCCGAATAAAGCGTTTGCTTAACTTCCTCCAAATTATTTTTTGACGCTTGCCCAAAGGTTTGATGATAGCTAAAAAGAGATAAGCTAGTCAAAAGAAGTATTGAAAAAGTGTTTATCTTATGGGTAAATTTTAATAGTGCCATTTTCAAGCGAACGTAATTGGATGTTTTAGATAAAAAAGTGTTTTTTAGGTTTTTGAAGCATCCCCCAAAATGTTTTGGAGTAAGCTGTGGAGTTGTGCAATTGGACAGTGCTAAGAAATAGTAGATTCAAGAATTATTGGCAAAAATTAACAATCCAACAATCTACTCCCTACTTTGATTTATTGGAGCAATTCCTCAAAGAACTAGTTTTTTTTTGTAACGCCCTAACAATATTTGAACTCTTTGTCTTTAATATAAAAAAATATCAATTTTTACAATGTAATGACACGATAAGTATTTTTTTTGGCCTCTTTTTATTCAGGTTAACATGATGTGCTGCTGAAAATTAAAGAGTTGGACTAAAATAACTTAATAGGTAGAATTTCTTACCCTCAAACTGACAATTAATAAATATTAAAAACAATATGATTACAAGTACAAATCACTTACACACTCAAAATTGTCTAATATCATTAATTCTACTATCTTTATCCTCCTAAAACTACTTTATCGAATGTCTATATTTGCTTCAAAATTTATCCAAACAATTAAAACTTTTTCTGAAAAAGAGCTAAAATCCTTTGAGGGGTGGCTCCATTCTCCGTGGTGCAATAGCAATAAAAATTTGATTAAATTATTGGAGAAATTGAAGAAACATTATCCCGCCTTTGATCATCCTAAATTGACAAAAGAAAAATTGTTTAAGCAAGTTTTGCCTACAGGAAAATTTAGCGATAGAAGAATCAATAATTTATTATCGGAAGGTTATTTAGCTGCTGAGCGATTTATGGTTTTTCATAACCTTTCCCAAAATCAAAATTTACAAAAAGACCTGCTGACCCAAGAACTACAAAATCGCCATTTGGAAGATTGGTTTTTCCGAGATGCTCAGAAAGAAATTGACCGCTTGGAAAGCAAGGAGGTTAAAGATTGGGAAGACCACTTGGATTTATTGCGATTGCATCGGCGGGTTTATCATCATCCTAATCAAAATCCACGGATGCAGCTCGGTGGGCAGACAATTGTACAAATGGACGAACAATTGGGTTTGGTCTATCTGCTAGAAAAAGCAGCGATTATTACGGAGAAGATTTTTCGCAATAGAATTAGGCAAAATGAGAATCATGAGGTAGAAAAGGAATTAAAAATATGGTTTCAAGCTAGCGAAAACGTAGAACATTTAGCTATCGATTTGTATAAAATGCGCTTTGAATATAGGGAAGAGACTATGCTGAAACAGTATTTTGAATTACGAAAAACTTTTTTGGAAATATATAAGGTATTAAATGAAAAAGAGCAGAAAATCCATTTAATGTCTTTACTAAACGACACAACTCTTCTAATAAAACAACAACAAATAGATATTGCAGAAAGCCTTCCTATTTATAAATTAGGTATACAAACAGGAATTCTTATTGACAAGGGGAAACTTCATCATAAATTTTATGTAATTGTAGTTTCAGCAAGTAATTTTAAAGGGGATTTTAATTCTACAGAAAAATTCATCGAAACTTACACCCATATGTTGGATAAACCAATTCAGTTAGACGGAGTTAAATGGGCGAAAGCAAATACAGCCTATTATCAAGAAAATCATGAGCAATGTCTTAATATTCTATTAAATCATAACTTCAAAGAAGCATATTTCAAAATGATTTCAAGAATTTTAAATATTCAAGTATATTTTGATTTATATCTTAAAGATTATTCCTATCAATTCTATCTGTTCAACTATCTAGACTCATTTGAAAAATTGATAATTAGAGAGAAGTTTCGTTCAGAATCTTTGAAGAAAAGTTATTTAAGGTTCGTGCAAATATCCAGAGCTTTAACTAAGTATTATGCAGAAATTGATTTTCAATCAGAAAAAGTAGAAAAATTACTTAATAATGAACATAATATACAAGCTCTGAATTGGTTAAAACGACAAATAAAAAAAATATTAGCATTGAAAAAGTGAGGTCGTTCGAATACTTGAACGACCTCTTTAGTAATTAGACTACAACTTCGTCTATAGTAATAATCTTAGGGAATTTACCTTCACCACCAACTAAGTCGCAAGTATCTTCAATGTTATTAGTAGTAACCAAAAAAGAAATAGGATTTAACATAATAATAGGGTTTTTGTCTCCTTCTCAGCCATTAGGGCAAAAAAGGGATGGATTAGAAAAAATGGGTTAGCAGTCTCTCCTCGCCTGAAGGCAAGTCCTGCATTTTTTCCGTCCCCAAATCATCATGTATACCTGATGTCTTGAGTTAGGCACATAGCCCGACAGGGTGTAGCGAGGGCGACTCGTTACACTATCGGCGGAAGTATTTTCAGTTGTCGGTTGTCGGTTAGGCGCAGAAGTGTTTTAGGAAAACTAGACGCTTTCTATTCCTTTTGCATACCTGACAGGTGTGACTTGACCAACTTATTTTAATGTAATAATGATTTTTTTGCGACTGAATTTTAACGGGTTTGTTTTTTAGAAAAACGGTTCAGTCGCTGCAAAGTGTTAGCAAAAATTTTAAAATCTAGTCATAACTTTTAATTTACTGTTTTTGGATAAAACAATGTTGCGGCGTTATGTTGTCGAAATCCTTTTTCAAAAACGACAACATAACTTAGCAACGTAGTATCTGTAAAATAATAGCAGTAAATTTCTTATCATATTTCTGATTAATAATTTTAAAAATTTGTTTTACTTTTTTAGAAAGGATATTCTTACTACTACATTCCCTAAGGCTTAGAAAAGTGACCTCTATTTTTGACTTTTTTTTAAAAAAAATTGCGCATAAAATATAATCATTTGATAATCAATAAATTAATCGTATTAAAAAATTATCAAAAAGATTAATCTTCCTGATTGAAGGCATCTAAAAATGTGAAACGACTCCCGAGAGTCGTGTTACTTATTCAATGCTTTAAAATTTCACTCGCCCTCGGATAATTGTCTATTAAATAATCATAGGTCTCTTTTTCAAACGCTAGTACCTTTTGAAACCAAGCTACTGCTTGAAAATCTTTTAATTGTGGGTTATGGAGGTGATCTAAATAATAACTGCTGTGAATATTTGTTTTTTCGGAGGCCTCCATTAAATAATTGTTAGTGGCTTGCTCGTAAGCAGAGGTAGCTTTTACTGTTTCTCCTTGGTATTTATAAATAGTGAAATGTAGGTTTGGGTTATCACTAGCGAGCTTCTCCTTAATATAATTGGAATCTGCCTTTAAAAGAGCTATCTCCAAGTCTAAGCCAAGCGTTTCAATATCCGTAAGGTGCGGTAAAATTGCCAATGCCTGTTCTTTTTGATTTAAGAGAAAATAGGCACGAAAAAGATATTCCCAAGCAATTTGATTATCTGGATCTATCACTAAAAATGACTGGCAATACTGAACGGTTTTTTCCCAACGACTCAAATAAAAATTGGCAAAGATTCGCATCGACAGCGCCGATTTAAGCAACGGATCGGCTACCCTTCTAACGTTGTAAATAAGTTGAAGGCTAAAGAAAGCAAAAATCAT
>JAFMDF010000534.1 GCA_017857395.1 Bacteroidota bacterium
TGCATAACTCAAAAATACGGGGATTTTTTTTTCCTCGTTTGCACAGCCTAATTCAGATATGATGGAAAACAATTTTTTGCTTACACCAAAAAAGAAGGATTTTTTAGCAATGGAGCAGAAGATATTATGCAAGATAGTAATGGTAATATTTGGACAGCCCACGGTCCAACAGGTGTTTTTAGTCGTTTTGATGGAGTGGATTTTACGCATTATTTTTTAGAAGATAAAATATACATTTGGGACATTGAAGAAGATGCTTTCGGAAATATTTGGATAGCAACTTACAATGGGGTATTTCAGTTTAGCAAAGATAGAATTACTGAATATATAGAAGAAAATGGATTAGTTCATAATAGAGCAAATGCTATATTAAGGGATAGTGATGACATTTTATGGATGGGTACTCTTGGAGGGGTAAATCGTATTATTAAAGAAGGGTTTCAGCATTTTACAGAAAGAGATGGGCTGAATAATAATCATGTTTATAGTATCGATGAAGATAGTAAAGGTAATATATGGATTGGTACTTGGAGAGATGGTATGTGCTATTATGATGGTAAAAATTTTACGCAATATACCGAAGAACAAGGATTGATTAATAACAATGTCTTAGCCGTTTCCGAAGATAATAAGGGAAATATGTGGTTTGGTACTTGGAGAGGAGTAAGTCGATTTGATGGTGAAACATTCTTAAATTTCACTAATAAAGAAGGGCTAAACCACAATTGGACTAATACTATTTATCAAGATAATAAAAAACAAATTTGGCTGGGTGCTACTCGGTATGATGGAAAAAAATTTACCCAATTTGGTCAAAAAGATGAATTAGGGATGACTGAGATGAGCACCATTAGTGAAGATTCAAATGGTAAATACTGGTTTGCTACTACGAGAGGATTAAGCACTTACAACGGAAGTAGTTTTACGCACATTACAAAAAACGAAGGATTATGTAATAATGAAATTCTGGATTTATTTATAGATAGACATAATAATATTTTTCTTGCCGATAAAAATGGTGTATGCACTTATGATGGAAAAAATTTTTCTCCATTAGCCAATTATAATAATTGGGGTAAATGGTTAAGTTCCATCGAAGGAGATAATGATAATAGGATTTGGGTAAGTTCCCAAAAAGGAATTGCTGTTTATAGCCCTATTGATGGAAAACAACGGGAAACCAATAATTACAGATTCTACTCCTTTGGATTAAATGACGGGTTAAAACAAATCGATTATGGTGAAAAAAGTTTATTAGATAATAAAAATCGAATGTGGTGGTGTGGCAGAAAAGGACTCACAATGTTGGATTTAAACCATTTTACACTACCAAATACGCCTCCCAAAAATGTAAGCATTACTCAGGTTGATATTAATCAAAACTTCATCGACTATCGACAATTAATTGAAAAATCATATAGAAGCACCCTTACTTATGGGGAGGATTTATCCAATTCCTTTGAACAAGTATCGGATTTTTTTAACTATCCATTAGGTTTGAGTTTACCCCATCAATTAAACCACCTTACTTTCCATTTTACTGCCGTCGACTGGAAATTTCCTCATAAAATAAGATATAGTTATAAAATGGAAGGATTAGATAAAAATTGGAGTATTCCTCAAATTGACCCAAAGGTCGACTATCGAAATCTTCCCTATGGAAAATATACCTTCAACTTGAAAGCTTTAGGTGCTGCCCAAAAGTGGAGTAAAATTATTAAATACGATTTTACTATACTTCCCCCTTGGTATCGAACTTCTCCGGCTTACTTAATTTGGATTACCCTTATTGGGAGTCTAGCCTATTGGTTTTACCGTTTCCAATTAAACCGACAGCTTGAAAAAGCAGAAGCCAGTCGACTAAAAGAAATGAATGAAATAAAGACTAAACTCTACACGAACATCACTCACGAATTCCGAACCCCCTTAACCGTCATCAATGGCATAGCTAAAAAACTGAAAGGGCAAGTGGACTACTCCGTTAGGGAAGGCCTAAACCTCATTGAGCAGAATGGCAAGCAGTTACTAAATCTAGTCAATCAAATGCTAGCTTTATCTAAATTAGAAAGTGGTCATTTGAACACGAATATGGAACAAGGGGATATTATTTTGTATTTAAAATACCTTGTAGAAAGTCTTCATTCCTTAGCTGACACTAAAAACATTACCCTTAATTTCGAGTCTTCCCACCAACACTTTTTTATGGATTTTGATGCGGAGAAACTGCGACAAATAATTAGTAATTTATTGCAAAACGCTATCAAATTCACACCAGAAAACGGTCAAATTCACTTACGAGTAAAAACTCAAAACCAAATTTTATTCATTGAAGTGGAAGATAATGGAGTCGGTATTCCTCCACCTCAATTGGAGAAAATTTTTGACCGTTTTTATCAAGTAGATGATTCAACTACTCGAAAAGGTGAAGGAACAGGCATTGGGCTTACCCTCACCAAAGAATTAGTCAAGCTATTAGGTGGAAAGATTGAGGTAGAAAGCGAATTAGGTATTGGTAGTCGCTTTTATTTTAAGTTGCCCATTACAAGAAATTCAGTCAGAAATGTTAAAACAATTGATAAAAAGAAGGTTATTTCTGAAACGAAGCCCCTAAAGCAGTCTAGCAATGCATTGGTTCATCCAACTGATAAAGCACCTATTTCTTTACTCATCATCGAAGACAATACTGATGTGATTCAGTATTTATCAATGATCGTACCTTCTAATTACCAAATTACAACGGCTATGAATGGAAAGTTAGGTCTTGCCAAAGCTCAAAAGGATATTCCTGATATTATTCTATGCGATGTAATGATGCCAGAAATGGATGGTTTTGAGGTATGTAAACAATTGAAAACCGATTTATCAACCAGTCATATTCCCATCATTTTGTTGACTGCTAAAGCTGACTTTGAGAGTAAAATAGAAGGCTTAGTACATGGGGCGGATGCTTATCTTACAAAACCTTTTGTAGAAAAAGAACTACAAATAAGGCTTAAGAAGTTGATAGAAAACCGAAAAAAATTACAACAACATTATACAAGGGGTATTTTCCAAAACCATACTACTGTTGCAAATGAATCAACCAGTCAACTATCACCACAGGATAAAAATTTCATGGAGCAAGTATTACAAATTATGGAAGAAAATTTCAAAACCGTTTCCTTTTCTGCTGAAAATTTGAGCGCCCTCCTGTTTGTTAGTTACAGTACCTGTTTACGTAAAGTAAAGGCTATTACTGGTATGAGCGTGACGGAGTATATAAACCATTATAGGCTTCAAAAAGCTGCTTACTGGCTTAAAGAAAACCAGGAGAAAACGATTTTGCAGATTGCTTTGGATTTGGGTTATAATTCTCAAAGTTATTTTAATCGAGTCTTCAAAAAACATTTTAATTGTACACCCTCACAATATCGAGAAAAAGTAACTTAATGTTTTTATCTTGTTTTGTCTATAAAATTCCCAAATAAACAATGAAAAAGGAGGACTAGAAAGTGTTTGTTAGGCATTTCTTCAGTTTTATAATTTTGGCAACAGATTGGTCGTATTCTTTCAAAAATTACTTCCAAGAAACTGAATACAGAGGGGCTTAGGAACAGCTATTTGTGCCCAGTAAAATTGAGTGTACCCGTTTTTTGATTAATCTCAAAAACGCTAATTCAAAATCGGTAATCCTAGCCAAAGATAGTTTATTTACATTTAAAAGAAATCAGGTTTTATTTGCACCTATGAATATATGTTCATAACTTTGAAAATATGGAAGTTACAAAGGAAATAAACGCAGAATTAGTAGAACGATTAGAAAGAGTTGCAACTATCTTAAAAATTGTATCTCATCCTACTAGATTGGGGGTTGTCTATTTATTAGAGCAATATCCTAAATTAAATGTTTCACAAATTTGTGAGATGTTAGGTACAGAGCAATCTTTGACCTCTCATCATTTACAGAATATGAAATTAAGAGGCTTGTTAACTGCAAAAAGACAAGGAAGAAGTATGTTTTATTCTTTAAAAGAAAGAGATGTATCTTTAATTATTGAATGTTTAGAAAACTGCAACTGCAATATGTAGGGGCTTTTTTTTATTTAAAAACATGAAAATATATTCATATATTCATATATTTTTACATTTGTACGAAAAGCGGATTAACAATACGCATTATACTAACATTATGGCGCTAGGTTCGCCCAAAATTAGTTAATAAAATAAAATATTATCAAAATAATATT
>JAFMDF010000161.1 GCA_017857395.1 Bacteroidota bacterium
ATCTTACTGATTTACAGTCACATGTGAAAAATAATTAAGTTTAATTTAGTTCAATTATAAATAGTAGGACAGCAATAATCGAACCTTAGTAGAAAAGACTAATAAGTTGATGAGGTTAGGAGATTAATAAGATAAAATTGGAAATGTCCTCCTCATTCACTCATTCACCTTATCAACTCATTACCCAAAATAATGCATCTCTGAAAGCAAATATTCCTACAGAAAAAAACATACAGTAAATAATTCGATACTTTTCTTAAAAAAAGGCGTCCTATAATAGACTATTTGCTAAAAAAATCGTTGTATAGGTAGAACATAACATATAATGATTTAATCCCTACACTTTCTATGAATCACAAACACTTCCTTAGCTTTGTCCTACTTCTAATCACTCCACTTTTTTTATTCGCCCAATGTATTTCTGGTAATTGTATTGATGGCACAGGAACTTATAGTTATCCTAGTGGTGCTAAATATATTGGTGATTTCCAAAAGGGAAAAATGAATGGTTGGGGCATGTGTACGTACTCCAACGGTAGTATTTATAAAGGGGAATGGAAAAATGGCTATCCACATGGAAAAGGCAAAAAAGTATTGGCTAATGAAAAAGAGTGGTCTGGTGTTTGGGTCAAAGGTCGAGCTTTAGATAATAGGGGGAATACCATTGATATTGAAGCGCTACTGAATGGAGCAGCAAAAAATAAAAAAGATGCCTTGATGGCTAAAAATGCAAATGGAGAAGGTTGCATTGCTGGTAATTGTACAGACGGTCAAGGCGTTTATGTTTATAAAAATCATAGTGCTAGATATGAGGGGAGTTTTCAAAGTGAACAAGCGCATGGTAAAGGCACGATATATTATGCCAATGGAGATGTATATGTAGGAGATTGGGTCGATGGTTATTTTGAAGGAAAAGGAATTTTGACTTTAAGCGATGGAAAAAGAATTTCTGGTTATTGGAAAGCAAGCGTACATGTAGGAGATAGTGATCCTTTTGAGCAGGCACCAACGATTCCCCAAAATGCCGAAATGCATAATAAGATGAAGATTTGGGCAGTCGTCATTGGTGTAGCTACTTATAATCACATGCCCACCTTGAAATTTACGGATGATGATGCTTATAGAATGTATGCCTTCCTAAAAAGCCCAGAAGGCGGCGCTTTGTCCGATGACCATATTCGTATCTTAATTGATGAAGATGCCACGAAGCAAAAAATTCTAAATACACTCAATGAAATATTCATGAAAGCGGGGCCAAATGATTTAGTGATGTTCTACTTCTCAGGTCATGGTTTACCAGGTTCTTTTTTGCCGAGCGACTTCGATGGTTTTGATAATCGCATTTTCCATGAAGAAATCAAAGAAATTTTAGATAATAGCCCTGCTAAATATAAAATCTGTATTGCCGATGCGTGTCATTCTGGAGGTTTATTAGCGATGAAAGGCGCAGCTGCGAATAATGCTTTATTAAAATATTATGAAGCCTTAGCGCAATCTAGTCCAGGGTCTGCCTTAATTTTATCTTCTAAATCTAGCGAAACGTCTCTAGAATCTTCTGGCTTGCGACAAGGGGTTTTTAGTCACTTCTTAATCAGAGGCTTAAAAGGAGAAGCGGATGCAAATTTTGATAATATTGTTTCTGTCCAAGAATTATTTGATTTTACTTACCATAATGTACGTAGCTATACGGGGAGTCGCCAATCCCCTGTAATTAAAGGGAATTTTGATAGACGAATGCCTGTGGCGGTGATTCGATAATGTTTTTGGAATTGTAAAATTTCGGTTGTTACTTTGTTTGGAAGTAACAAAAATAGGAGTTGCTTTTGATAAAGTAACTCCTATTTTTTGTTGATATGTCTTTATTAAAACTCAAACCATGCTCTACGACCAAATCCAAGAAGCCGTCAATTATATCCAAAATATTAACGATTTTGCACCCAAATACGGCATTATCTTAGGCACAGGCTTAGGCGCTTTATCTGATGAAATAGACCGAGTAGCGGAAATCGACTATAAAGACATTCCGCATTTTCCCATTTCTACGGTGCAAACTCATAAAGGAAAACTAATCTTAGGTTATTTATATGGTCATAAAGTTGTAGCAATGGCTGGTCGTTTTCATTATTATGAAGGCTATTCGATGAAGCAGGTGACTTTTCCTATTCGAGTGTTAAAATTTTTAGGCATTGACCGCTTATTTATTTCTAATATTTCGGGGAGTACTAGCGCACATATATTTGCAGGCGACTTAGTTTTTATTCGAGACCATATTAATTTACAACCAGAAAATCCATTAAGAGGAGCGAATGATGAAAGATTAGGGCCTCGCTTCCCTGAAATGTTGGATACCTATGATAGGGCATTGAATCAAAAAGCAATTGCGATTGCGACCGAAAAAGGGTTTCGAGCGCACGAAGGAGTTTATGTCGCTTTAGCAGGACCCAACTTAGAAACGCCTGCGGAATATGAGTATTTGCATCGGATTGGTGGAGATGTAGTAGGCATGTCTACAGTACCAGAAGTAATTGTCGCTAAACATAGTGGTTTACCTATTATGGTTATTTCTGTGGTTTCTAATAAATGTTATCCTACGGAAAATATAAAGTCATCTACGGTAGAAGAAATGATAGCCGTGGCGAATGAAAGTGGGAAACGGATGGGGGCTATTATTAAAGAATTGCTATAATTTTAGTTTGAAACGCTTGGAGGTCTGAAAGACGCTCCAAGGTTTTTATCGCAAGACCTTGGAGCGTCTTTCAGACCTCCAAGTGTCTAGATTATTGTTATCGTCTAAAAATTAACTCCCAAAATGCTGCCACCCCTGCGCCTTAATCGGATGTATATTCCCACCAGTTGTATGCAATTTCACGCCATCTTTAGCATCCACTACATCTCCAATAATAAATAAATCTGGTAAAAATTTCACCTTATCAATGTCCCGTGGTTTAATAGTAAATAATAATTCGTAATCTTCGCCACCACTTAAAGCACAAGTAATCGGGTCTAATTTAAATTTAAGCGCCATCAATTGCGTATCATCGTGAATCGGTACGCCTTTTTCTTCGATAAATGCACCTACGTTTGATTGGGTACAAAGATGGAATAATTCGGAAGCCAAGCCATCAGAAACATCAATCATAGAGGTCGGGACTAAATTATTTTTAGCGAATAATTCTATGGTATCTTTTCTTGCTTCTGGTTTTAACTGTCGGCCAACTAAATAATCTTGCCCTTCTAAATCTGTTTTTACCCCAGGATTAGCTTGGAATAACTGCTTTTCTCTTTCCAATAATTGCAACCCTAAATAAGCCGCGCCCAAATCTCCAGTCACACAAATAATATCGCCAACTTTTGCCGTATTCCGATACACAATTTTATCAGCAGGTGCTTGTCCAATCGCGGTAACACTTATGTACAACCCTTTAGGGGAAGAAGTGGTATCTCCTCCAACTAAGTCTACCTTATATTTTTTACAAGCAAGCTGAACCCCTTCATAAAATTCTTCTAAAGCTTCGACTGAAAAACGATTCGACAGAGCAATAGACATCGTGATTTGCTTTGGTATCGCATTCATCGCATAAATATCAGAGACATTCACCACAACTGATTTATACCCCAAATGCTTTAAAGGCGAATACATCAAATCAAAATGGATGCCTTCGACCAACATATCCGTAGAGACAACCGTTTGTAAGTTGTCATTATAAATAACTGCCGCATCATCTCCGATTCCCTTAACGGAAGAAATATTCTGTAATTGAATATTTTTAGTCAGGTGGTCAATTAAGCCAAATTCCCCTAATGTATTAACGTCTGTACGTTTTGTAGCTGCCATTCAATTTATTTTATAGTATCGGCGAATTCATTCGCCTTAAATCTATTTCGGTGAATGAATTCACCGAAACGCAAAATTACAATATTATATTGGTTCTGCTTTAACCCATCATTAACTCCTAAACAAGAATTTTTATCCTTCTGTTCAGCGTTTATTTTTTACTTTTGGGTATAGAATAGAAGAGAGAGTAGAGATTAGAGAATAGAGAGGTAAAACCTCTACGCTCAAAATTCAATAATTATGAAATTAAAATCTGAGCAGTTAGTCAAAATATACGGAAAAAGAACCGTCGTCAAAGGTGTTTCTGTGGAAGTAAATCAAGGAGAGATTGTCGGCTTATTGGGACCAAATGGTGCAGGTAAAACGACTACTTTTTATATGGTAGTTGGGTTCATCAAACCGAATGAAGGAAATGTGTTTTTAGATGACGAGAATATCACCAGTTTGCCCATGTACAAACGGGCACAAAAAGGAATTGGTTATTTGCCACAAGAACCATCTGTTTTTAGAAAATTAACGGTAGAAGATAATTTGAAAGCCGTTTTAGAAATGACGGATTTAAATAAAGAAGAACAAGCCGTTAAACTAGAAAGCCTGATTGATGAATTTAATTTAGAAAGGGTGAGAAAAAGTAATGGCGATACTTTATCAGGTGGAGAGCGCCGTCGAACAGAAATAGCACGAGCCTTAGCAACCGACCCTAAATTTATTTTGCTAGACGAACCCTTTGCAGGGATTGACCCAATTGCGGTAGAAGATATTCAAGGGATTGTCAACAAACTCAGGACTAAAAATATAGGTATTTTAATAACGGACCACAATGTGCAAGAAACTTTATCCATTACCGACCGAGCTTATTTAATGTTTGAAGGAAATATTTTGAAAGCAGGGACTGCCGAAGAATTAGCAGCGGATGAAATGGTTAGAAAAGTTTATTTGGGTAAGAATTTTGAACTGCGAAAGAAAGTTTAGAACTAAAAGTGTGGAATTGTATTGTTTTTACCCTCTATATAAATAACAGCGGTCTCAAATCCGCTAATACGAAATTAATCTCAAGTCTTTTTTAGAGAAAACCAGAACTAGAACTACACACACACAAACTTGAGAAAACACACACCAACAGCGGTAAACTGGAAAGCACTTCCTTTTATCCGCCTTGTCCTTCCATTAATGCTAGGCATTTTCCTAGCTGAAAAGATAGCCATCAATCCTGCTTTCTTAAAGCTTCTTTTGCTGTCTACTTTCCTATCTATTTTTTATTTTACCCAAGGGTTAAAGGATTATTCCCAAAGATGGATGGCAGGATTACCCATTTATTTATTTTTAGGCTTGCTAGGTTATCAGTTGTCATATAATCAAAATGAACTTCGTCACCCAAACCATTTTCAAAAAAATATTCAAGCAGAAAATTATATAATTGGAACAATCATCAATATACCAATCCTCAAAAATAATAAAATAAAGGTTGAATTAGCCACCCAAACTATTGGCGTAGAAAAGCAAGCGCTGACAGACTGTGAAGGGAAATTATTGCTTTATTTGAATCAATATGAAGCCGCCCCTATCCTGCATTATGGCGACCAAATCTTATTAAAAAGTAAAATCCAACCGATTCCAAAACCGAAGAACCCCAAAGCATTTGATTATAACCGCTATTTATATCTTCAAAATATCCACTTTCAATCTTTTGTTTATAAGGCCAATTGGAAAGTACTGGCAACCAATAAAGGACATCCTTTTTGGCAAACCGTAAACAGGATTAGAAGTCATTATCTACAAGTACTCAAAAAGTACATCCAATCTGATAAAGAAGTTGCGATTGCCTCCGCTTTAGTGTTGGGCTATAAAGCCAATTTAACCCCAGAATTAAAAAAAGCTTATTCAGAAACTGGTGCTATTCACGTTTTAGCTGTTTCTGGTTTACATGTTGGCATTATTAGTGCCATTTTATTATTCCTTCTCAATCGCTTACCATTTAAAGGGAGTACTTGGAATTGGCTAAAATTTGCGGGTTTATGTATTGGTATTTGGGGGTTTGCGCTTTTAACAGGCTTGCCACCTTCGGTCAAGAGAGCTGCTATTATGTTTACGTTTTTAAATATGGGTTTAATTATCCAAAGAGCGGTTAATAAATATAATGTGATTGCTATTGCTGCCTTTATCATTTTATTATTGAATCCTTATGCCCTCTTTGAGGTTGGTTTTCAATTCTCCTTTTTAGCAGTTATTGGTATTATCTTTTTTGCTAAACGAATTCTCCAATTTTGGTCACCTAAGTCACGATTATTATATGAAATTTGGAATTTAATAGTTGTTGGAGTGAGTGCTCAATTAACCGTATTCCCTTTGATTTTATATTACTTTCATCAAGTACCTACTTATTTCTGGTTGTCTGGTTTGTTCGTTGTGCCACTCGCTGGTTTACTGATGAAGTTGAGTTTAGGCTTATTACTGTTTAGTAGTATTCACGGATTGTTAGCAAGTACTGCAGGTTGGTTGATTGCTTGGCTTATTTATGTTCAAAATTGGTTGATTGAAGTTATGCAAAATTTACCTGTCCATATCCTAAATGGTTTTTGGATAAGTGAGGTTGAAGTTATGCTATTTTATGGGTTTATCTTTGGCTTAGCAATGTTGTTATTGACTTATAGGATTCGTTGGGTGATTATGGCAATTTCTTGCTTATTGGTGGTTTCTTGTGTGCAATTGGGCACTAAATATAATCAAGTCAAGCAGCAGCAAATTACAGTCTATGCCATTAATAAAAAGAGTGCTATTGATTTTATAGATGGCGCAATGATTTATGAATTGGCAGATAGTACCTTGACGGAAAGCGACTATATTTATAATATTCAAAACAATCGTTGGGCAAAGGGAACAGCGGAAGTTATTCCTATTAAGAAGACAGACATTCAAACGAATAATTTATACAAAAAAGGCAATGTCTTACAATTCTATAAAATAAAAATGGTAATAGTTGAACAAGCTTTGCCGATTAATAGGTTAATCAAAAATCGCCTAATAACGGATTATCTAGTTATTCAAAAAAATCCATTAATTGACATAGACCAACTACTAAATTATTACGATTTCAAGACCATTATTTTTGATAGTTCCAATACGAGTTGGTCGGTTAAAAAATGGGTGAAAAGTTGCGAGCAATTAGACATTCCTTATCACAATGTAAAACAAGATGGTGCTTTTACAATTGACTTGACTGGAAATTAATTATCGCTTCTGTCAGCGCTACGCTGAAAACAATTTTAATAGTATTTCTAGTTAAATTAGTCGATTATATCTGCAATATTTCTCCAATTTATGCATTTTTACTGTACAACTATTTTACCCGATAGTTGTCTTTTAAAAACACGACTTAATTTTAGACTGTTATTTTTATTACCCGAAATTAGTAAAAGCACAAAGCTTTTACGACTAAAAAAGGTGGTTACGTTTGTATCCACCCGACTGTTTTCAAATTTATTTACAAACTGAAGTTGTTCACCCGACTTCCTAAAACCTCTTTTTATCATGAAAAAGCTAATCCAATCATTGGGCTTTCTATTCCTATTTTCTCTTTTCTCGACCATGCCTTTACAGGCGAATCCAATCAATAAATACCCAAACGTTAAGACGCTCAGAACTGAAATCATGGCTTTAATCAAAAAGCCAGATTTAAGTACGTTGGACAAACAGGAAGAAACTGTTAAGTTAAGTTTTCTTGTTAATTCTAATAAAGAAGTAGTAGTCATAGATGCCAATACCGGGAATGAATTTTTAGAAGACTATATCAAAGAAAATCTGAATTATCAGCAGATAAAAACAGATTATGTGCAGTTGAATAAAATTTATCACATCAAATTGGTGTTTAAGAAGAAAAAATAGCTAACTACTTATTTTATAGCAATAGGTAAGTTTAGATATAATTTTGTTTTTGACCTTATTAGGGAGCGTATGTTTATATATGCTCCTTTTTTTATGTCCTTTGCTAAAGAATTCTAATAAAATTCCCCTAAAATTATTTAGGAATGCCGAAATTGCGGTTGTTTTTAAATTTAATCCTTTACTCATTCAATCCTTAGTTTGAGATACTTTTCAGAATTAGCTTATAATGGTACTAATTATTGTGGTTGGCAATTACAACCCAATGGCGTTACTGTGCAAGAAAAGGTAGCCGACGCTTTCTCTACGATATTAAGAACTAAAATAGCGGTGCATGGTTGTGGTCGAACAGATACAGGTGTGCACGCTAGTCAATTTTTTATTCATTTTGATTATGATGGGGAGTTCCCAAGAGGCTTTATTATTCGGATAAATAAATTTTTACCAAAAGATATTCTTATTAAAAGTGTTTTTGAAGTCGAACCTGATGTAAGTACTCGCTTTGATGCCTATCAACGAAGTTATGAGTACCATATTTCCTTTCAAAAAAGTCCTTTTCAACTAGAGACAGTTCTTTATTATCCTTATGGGAAAAACTTAGATTTGGAAAAAATGCAAGCCGCCGCTTCCTTACTATTAAATTATAAAGCCTTTTTTCCTTTTTGCAAAGCACATTCTGATGCCAAAACGATGCTGTGTGATATGCACCGAGCAGAATGGGTATTTGATGAAAAGACAGAACGATTGGTTTTTTATATTTCTGCGAATCGTTTTTTGCGAGGTATGGTGCGTTTAATTGTAGGCATGTGTCTAAATATAGGACGTGGTAAATTAGTATTAGCAGATGTAAAAGAGGCGATGGACAAGCAAATTCGGTTAAGAAAGGATTTGAGTGTGGAGGCGAAAGGTTTATTTTTGACGGAGGTTAAATATCCTTTTTTAGATAAAGATTAAACGATTCAGCAAAAGGCAATGAGCGTAGGACACAGGAAAGTACAAGCAGAAAATTTTCGATTATTGAAATTGAACACTCTACTAAATAATTTACAACTAAGTTTAAAATAAATTATGAAAGCAGTATTAATCAAAGAAGCGGGCGCACCCGAAAATTTATACCTTGGTGAATGGGAAACCCCACAGCCAAAGCCGCACGAAGTATTAGTACAAGTAAAAGCGACTGCCCTAAATAGAGCAGACACCATGCAGCGAAAAGGTATGTATCCCCCACCACCTGGTGCAAGTCCCATTTTAGGGCTAGAGATTGCAGGAATCATCACCGCCATAGGAACGGAAGTAACCCAATGGAAAATCGGAGATAAAGTTTGTGGATTAATTCCTGGCGGTGGGTATGCAGAATATGCCGTTATTCCAGCCAGTCAAGCTTTGCCGATTCCATCTAATTTGTCTTTTGAAGAAGCGGCTGGGGTTCCAGAAGTATTTTTAACGGCTTTTCAGGCTATTAATTGGATAGGGCAACTACAGAAAGGTGAAAGCATTTTAATCCATGCAGGCGCAAGTGGAGTGGGTACAGCAGCTATTCAAATTGCAAAAGCCATTGGTGCAAAGGTCTTTGTAACCGCTTCTAAAGGCAAGCATGAAACTTGTTTGCAATTAGGTGCTGAAAAAGCAATTGATTATAAAACAGAAAACTTTCAAGAACAAGTTTTAGCTTATACAGATGGGAAAGGTGTCGATATGTTGATAGACTTTATTGCTGCACCCTATTTGCAGCAGAATTTGAATTCTATGAATTTTGATGGTAGAATCGTCATTCTTGCCTTGATGGGTGGTTTGACTGCAACTGAGGTAAATATGCTGCCTATTTTGTTCAAAAGAATCCGAATTCAAGGGTCTACTTTACGAGCTAGAACTTTAGAATATAAAGCTCGATTGACCAAAGATTTATATGATTTTGCTTGGGAGCGTTTTGAAACGGGCGAATTTAAGCCAGTTATTGATTCGGTTTATGATTGGACGGAAGTGGTTGCTGCACATGAATATATGGAGGCGAATAAGAATATTGGGAAGATAATTTTGCGGGTTTCGTAGTATATTGTTTTTGACGCTGATTTCGCTGATTGTTATGATTAATTATGTTTTTTAACTATACACAAAATTATGTCAAACAAGGAAAAAAAGGAAGTAGAAGAAATTCAACTTACACCACAGTCTGTAGCAAAAATAAATCGAAAAGAAAATATTGTCAGAATAGTAACAGAGAAAGAGAAAACCGCAGAGGAGAATATAGGAATGCTAGAAGCTTTCAGCAATAAAAATCAAATACCTATTTTCAAAGGAGTCGTAATACATGCTTATGAATCAGATTTTCTAGGCTATAAAGACCATTGTCCCAAATGTGGTACCCCTACTCAACAAATGATGAGTAATTTTGGTTATGGAACACAAGAGGCCTCTAGGATTTTAACCGCTCCTGCTGGACACTTTTGCTCAAATTGTCCAACCGTCATTATTGATGATGACCTTATGAGGACTTTCATTGATAAAAAATTTGAATATGGTGGTGTATTTACAGTAGAATCGGGATATGAAGATAAGAAAGAATTACCCCAAACACTAAATGGAGAAAAACCAGTTCTTATTTTAGACCCATTAAAAGAAAACATCTTTGGCGTCGCTCAATCCGTCCATCAAGACACTTCTGATTATATCTCGATGCATAGAGTATCTAAAGAAACTCAAAAACAATTATCCATACAACAACAAAAGAAAAAGAAAAGTAATAAACGGAGGAATAAAGCAGCTAAAAAGGCAAGAAGAAAAAATAATAGAAGAAAATAATAAAATCAAAAAAGGGTTTGAAGTGATAAACCTCAAACCCTTTTTTAATAATAACTCTAATAAGTATTACCCACCAAAATCATCAAAAGCAATATTTTCCTCAGGTACGCCTAAATTATCCAAAGTACGGATAACAGAAGCGTTCATCATTGGAGGCCCACAGAAGTAGTATTCAATTTCTTCTGGTTCTGGATGGTTCTTTAGATATTCTTCGTAACAAACACTCATTACATATCCTTTGAAACCATCACCATTCGGGTCATTCACATCTTGCTTTAACGTCCAATTATCTTCTGGTAATGGATTATCTAGTGCTACATGGAATTTGAAATTCGGAAATTCTTTTTCGATTTTTCTAAATTCTTCGATGTAAAATAATTCTCTTTTTGTTCGACCACCATACCAGAAAGATACTTTTCTATCGGTTGTTTTTAAGGTATGGAATAAGTGGTACAAGTGAGAACGCAATGGGGCCATTCCTGCTCCACCACCGATATAAACCATTTCTTTCTTTGTATTTTTAATAAAGAATTCTCCATAAGGACCAGAAATCGTAATTTTATCACCCGGTACTTTAGAAAAAACATAAGAAGAACAAACACCTGGATTAACTGCCATCCAGCCACCTGCTTTTCTATCAAAAGGCGGCGTTGCAATCCGAATGTTCAACATCACGATATTTCCCTCTGCTGGGTGATTCGCCATGGAGTAAGCTCTAAATTGCTCCTCGTCGTTCTTCATCTTTAAGCCCCATAATTTGAACTTATCCCACTCACTTCTAAATTTATCTGGACCAGCAGGATCGTCAGGATGAGGATGAATTTCAAAGTTCTTGAAATCAACTTCTACCTGAGGTACATCAATTTGAATATAACCACCTGATTCGAAATCAAGTACTTCACCATCAGGTAATTCTACTACAAATTCCTTAATAAAAGAGGCTACGTTATAGTTAGATCGAACCGTACATTCCCATTTCTTAATACCAAAAACTTCTTCTGGTACAGAAATTTTCATATCCTGTCTAACTTTTACTTGACAAGCTAATCGCTTATTCTCTGCTGCTTCTTTTCTAGTCAAGTGATTCATTTCTGTCGGCAAAACATCTCCACCTCCTTCATGTACATGACATTCACACATGGCACAAGTACCACCACCACCACAAGCAGAAGGTAAGAAAAGATTTTTATCAGACAATGCACCAAGTAAAGTCGAGCCAGGCTTAACCACTAAAGGATTTGCCTCATCTCCGTTTACAATAATCGTTACATCGCCTTGTGGCACTAATCGTTTTCTTGCGCCAATTAGCATAAGTGCTAAAGCAAGAATAACGATACTAAAGACCAAAACTGCTACAATAATATTCATAACTACTAAAGTGAAATGTAAAATTTAAAATTCAAAATCTAAAATTTAAAAATAGTCTTCACTTATTTCAAATTAGGATACTGATTTCTATCTTTTAACAATTACAAAATATATATTCTAAATAAACATCAATGTGCTTATAAACCAAACTGCCTACTGCAACTGTTGACTGTCTACTGTATTCTATTTAAAAGCCGCTGGGTCAATACCCAATAAACTCATAAAAGCAATGCCCATTAATCCTGTCAAGATGAATGCCATTCCTAAGCCTCTTAGTGCTGGTGGTACATCAGAATAACGGATTTTTTCTCTAATGGCAGCAATGGCAATAATTGCTAAAAACCAGCCAAATCCACCGCCTAATCCAAAAGCTACAGATTCGCCAAAGTTATATTCTCTAGCGACCATGAATAAAGAACCGCCCAAAATAGCGCAGTTTACCGTAATCAATGGTAAGAAAATACCTAAAGAGTTATATAAAGAAGGCGATACTTTTTCTATCACCATTTCTACCAATTGTACCATAGAGGCAATAACCGCAATAAATAGAATGAATCTCAAGAAAGAAAAATCAAACCCTAAAGGACCCGTTTCAGACAATAAGTATTCATTGATTAACCAGTTGATTGGCATTGTAATCCCTAAAACGAAAATTACGGCTAATCCTAAACCAAAAGCGGTCTTCACGGTTTTAGAAACTGCTAAGAAAGAACACATACCTAAAAAATAGGCAAGTACTAAATTTTCTACAAAAGCAGCTTTTAAAAAGATATTAACTAACTCCATGATTAATTTAAAATGTAAAATTTAAAATATAAAATTTAAAAGTCGCCTGATAAATCACATTTCGCTTTTACTTATTTTTTAATAGAATAATTAACGTATTGTTGTTAAGTACTCGTAATTTTTATGTCACTAAATCTAAATTCATTTACGAAACATCCACCAATGCAGGATTTCGACTTCTCTGAATCCAGATGAAAATACCAATAATAAACATCGCTGCTACTGGTAACACCATTAAGTTATTATTGGAGTACCAACCAAACCAAGAACCTTCTGCTAAAGTATTAATCATATAATCAGGACTAGCTCCAATGATTTTCATCTCCGCAGGACTACCAGCAAATAAACTTCCTTTACCAAATAATTCTCTAACTAATGCTACTGCAACTAAGATAACACCGTAACCTAGTCCATTACCAATACCATCTAAAAATGACCGCCAAGGTTTATTTGCCATAGCAAAAGCCTCTAAACGTCCCATTACAATACAGTTGGTAATAATCAAACCAATATAAATGGTCAACTGACGATAAACTGGGTAACTATAATATTTTAGCACCATTTCTACAATGGTTACCAAAGTAGCAATGATTACCAACTGTACAATCATTCGAATTGACTTCGGTATTCTAGTTCTCAACAAAGAGGTAAACAAACTAGAAAAAGCACAAACGAAAATTACTGCTACAGAGATAACTATAGATGGCAAAACCAAAGAAGTAACCGCCAAAGCGGAACAGATTCCCAATACCTGAATGGTAATCGGATTATTGTCCGTTAATGGATCCGTTATTAATTTTCTTTCTTTCTTACCGAATAGAGGCTCTTTTTCTTGTACTACAGGAGCCGTTGTAACTTCAGCCATTATATTTAATTTTTTAAAATTGCTATATTGTTATTCAACTGTCGTCAACAATATAACCATAAAACAATTTAATTTATCCTTTTACCTTACCAAAATAAGGTTCGTAATATTTAATTCCTCTGTACAACATTTCATCTACTCCATTAGCAGTTACCGTAGCACCAGATAAACCATCCACTTCGTAAGCCAAATCTTTAGCGCCTCCCTTGATTACACCAACAGAAACATATTCTCCGTCTTTGTAAATTTTCTTACCGCCAAATTGCTTAGCAAACGCTGGATTATCTTTAATTTCTGCACCTAGTCCTGGTGTTTCCCCTGCATGATCAAAAGAAGCACCGACAACTGTTGTGAAATCACTTTGTAATGCGATATTACCCCAGATTGCATCCCATAAACCACTTCCTCTAACCGCTACGATATAAATTTTCTCCCCACCAGCATTATAAATAAATAAAGGTAGTTGTCTATCCTCTTCTGCTTTTTTAGATTCTTTTGCGATATCTACTTTTTCTGCTCTAATTCCATCAACCTCTTCTCCATTCATGTTCAATACCTTCTGCTCTACTTTTTCTTCAAAAAGAGACAGTACATCCTCATCACTAAAATCTGCAACAGGACGATCTAGTTTAGCACTAATCGAAGACAAAATCGCTCGCTTATTAAATACATCTGCATTTTGAGCTACTTGGTCTTTTGTACCATAAAATAAACTGGATAAGGTTAAAGCAACGATTACCGTCATTGCTAAAGTGAACCCTACTACATAATTTGTACTTTCCATAATATTCTTTTAAGAGGTCAGAAGTCAGACCGTAAATTAAAATTTACTGTCAGAAGTCAGACTTTCGTATCGTCGCCATCTTAAATCTGACTTCTGACAACAAAGTGGTCTAACTTCTGACTTCTATTTTTTAAGCATTCGCTCTATTCATTCTTCTAGTCATATTTGCATCTAACACATAATGGTCAATTAGCGGCGCAAATACGTTCATAAATAAGATGGCTAACATCCATCCTTCAGGATATGCTGGATTTAATACTCTAATAATCATTCCAACAAAACCAATTAGGAAACCATAAATGATTTTCCCTCTGTTCGTAGATGCTGCTGTTACAGGATCAGTCGCCATAAATGCCATTGCAAAGAAGAAACTGCCCATCCAGAATTGGTAGTACCAAGGTACACTCATAAATGGTGTGGCATCCCAAGCATTTAATAGCATTGCCATTACTGCCGCTCCTACAAACATAGACAACATGATTCTCCAACTAGCAATACCTGTTGCAATCAGAATCCCTGCACCTGCTAAGATTAACGGCTTAGATGTTTCTCCAATAGAACCAGGAATTGCTCCCCACCACATTTGAGATTCGCTATAAACACGGGTTACATTTTCCCATCCACCTTGGTAAGCTAAACTCAATGGAGTCGCTCCCGTGTAACCATCTATGACAGTTGCGGTGGGGTCAAAGAAACTTGTAAATCCTAATGATTCAAATAATGGATTGAAGAAACCCGTAAAGATAGCTCCATATTCTACCATTGCACCTGCTTCAGGCTTTGCTAACCCTGCTACCCAAACTTCGTCACCTGAAATCGTGGTTGGATAAGCAAAGAAGATAAATACCCGTGCTAGTAAAGCAACGTTTAAGATATTCATTCCTGTTCCACCAAAGGCTTCTTTACCAATGATTACAGCAAATGCAACCGCCATTGCTAACCATAATAAAGGTACGTCTGGAGGCATAATCAATGGAATCAAAGCACCTGATACTAAAAATCCTTCTTCTATCGCATGCCCTTTCTTCGCAGCATACCAGAATTCAATACCTAATCCAACTAAGTGAGTGACTACAAAAATTGGAATCAACTTCACTAAGCCATAAGCTAATTTTAAGTGTAAGCCCTGAACAAATCCAGAATACAAGCCTAAAGCGGAAAAGTGTTGGTGTCCAATATTAATTGACCCAAACAAATAACATAATTGCATAGCTAATACAACAATTACCATTGTTCGCTTCAAATCTATTCCATCTTTGATGTGCGTTCCACCTTTTGTAACGTGGTCTGGCGCAAAAGCAAAAGTGAAAAAGCCATCATATAAAGTATGCAAAAAAGGAGATTCTTTCTTGTCTGGCTCAATTTTCTTAAGAGTATCTAATAAACCCATATTTCTTATTTGCAATTGCCAACTTTGAAGTCAGCGTAAAATATAATTTAATACAATCAATTTCTATTTATTCAACAAGCGATTTTAAGCTTGCTCTCTCATAATCTCCAATCCTTCTCTCAAGATACTTTGTAGTGGTTGCTTAGACGTACAAGCAAATTCACAAAGTGCCACATCTTCTTCTAATAATTCATTGATACCCAATCCGTCCATTCTTTCAAAATCATTAACAATAATGGCTTTCATCAAATGCTGAGGATAAATATCCATTGGCAATACTTTTTCATATTGTCCAGTTACTACAAATGCTCTTTTCTCTCCGTGAGTGTTGGTATTTGCTTCGTAAGTCACATCTACTAAACCACTTAAGAAAGTTTGGGAAACACTCGGTCTTGCATCCATTGGTGCTAACCAGCCAAACATTTCATACTCGTTTCCTTCTTTGATGGTTGTAATTTGGTCATCTCTAAAATCTAAAAATTCTTCTTTAGATTTTTGTACGCCAGATAAAACATCCCCAGAAACCAATCTTACATTATCTCCAACTGTACCCGCTAAAGCGCCAATATTTGCCCCTAGGTAAGTACTTACATAAGCTGGAGTACTTGCCTCCGCTCCCGTAACTGCTATAATTCTAGAAGCATCAAATTTTCCTTCTGTAAATAATTTACCAATGGTAATCACTTCTTGCACGCCCAATGTCCAAACTTTATCATCTCCTGCAATTGGACTAACGTGGTGAATTTGAATCCCTACGTTACCAACTGGGTGTTTGCCATGAAACCAATGTTTTTCAACACCAGTAGCATCTGTAAAAACAGTTGATGGTGCATCTGTTCCTCTCGCATCCAACCCTAAATGAACGCTACCTTCTGTTAACATGCCCAATACATCCAATCCTTTTTGGAAAGCCGCTCCTTGTCCTGCTACTACAAAATTCAAATCTGGTGCCAATGGTGCAGAATCGAAAGTTGAAATAAACACAGCTTTAGGAACATCTGTTGCATCAGGAATGATACCAAATGGTCTTTGGTTAATCATCGTCCAAGCACCACTTTCTAATAAATGATTGACCAACGCTTCTCTAGAAGTATTCGCCAAGTCAAGTGTTGGAAATGATTTATAATTAATTTCTTTATCTGCTAAAATCACCACTTCTTTAATAGAACGCTTTGCCCCTCTATTTACCGCAATCACCTCTCCACTAACTGGTGCTACATATTTAATGTTTGGTCGTTTCTTGTCAAAACAAACTACATCGCCTGCTTTCACTTCATCGCCAACTGCAACGGTTACTTTAGGAATTGGAGAGATACCCACAAAGTTTTGTGGTTGAATCGCATAGGTTGTAGCTGCACCAGCATTGACTACTTTTGCTGCGATTCCTTCTAAGGCTATATCATGTCCCGCTTTTAAAGCATAAAAGGAACCTTCTTTAACATAGGATGGTTTCTTTGCAGAAAACATATTAGAAAAAGAAGGGAATAAAGACACGGATGCTTGTGACTTATTGTCCAGTCCAGACTCTTTAGCTTCTATTCTAATTAAATTGTCAGAAACCTGAATAATTAGAAAAAAGATGACTAAAATAGCCAGTCCCCACAAAGAAAGGTTCAAAATGTTACTTCCACTACCAGAATCTGCGGCAAAAGCGGTATTCGAAGAAAATAGGAATAACGCTACAAGAAAAGTGTATAAGATATTGTTTTTCAAAACTTTATAATTTAACTTTACTATCAGAATAAAGTACTTGTTTGAATCAATTTTTCAAAATTTCGGCAAAGATATAAAACCTTTTTATGTTTAGAAATAGCTTACTAGTAGAAGTGTTTTAGTTTTAAAATTATTTAGACTCATTCTAAATAGTTTTAGCTAAATTTACGCCCTCCTCTACTACTAAAAAATAGATTCCTTTAACTATTCTTAAATCATTTTAAATGGTTCATTTAGGAGCATAATCGCTCCTATAAAACTATAAAAAGGAAAGGTAAATTTGGAAAATTTGCTAGGAAATAGCAGGTAATAAAAAGGAAAGGATGGTTCAAAAAATAAGGGATCACATCTAGTGATCCCCAATTAAAAACCTATAAACAATTTAGCTGATTTATAAAACGCTAACAAATTTAAAAAGTTTCTATATTTAAAAATAAAATTCATTTTTCTGCTTTATAAATTCTATTATGATAAGACAAAACTAGACCTTACTCAAAACACGTTATCAATAATTGGTTGAGGTGAGCCGAAATATGGAATCAATAGCTTTAAAAATTGTGATAAAAAATACAAGTCTTGGGTAAAAGATGCTATGGAACGGAGGGATAGACTAAAGGCAAAATTACTCTAATAATCGACCAAATATGATTTGACGGGTAAATAAAAAAGTACAAAATGATTAGCTCCAAAAAAATACAAAAAAAATACTATTCCCTTCTACTCGTATGCTTACTCTTTTGCCATCCTGCAAAAACACAGACCTTATCCCCAGAAGAAACTGCCTACCAAAATCAATTTGAAAAAGTTTTTTCCAGCGACCGTGCAGACACCCTAAAACTTCAATTTTTGTTGGCTAACTTAAATAACTTAAATGCACGTAGCTCTGACCTTCCCATTATTTATACTAAAAAAGGAATTGCCTTAGCCAAAAAAATAAGGAATGATAAGTGGGCGGGTATGTTACAACAAGAATTGGGTTGGATATATCAAGGGGTAAATCAAATAGAGCAAGCAGAAGAACGATATCATCAGGCAATTACCATTTTTGGAGAAGCTAATTTATATGCCCTAAAAGCAAAAACTATTGGTAAATTGAGCCTACTTTATGGGCAAACCAATCGCTCTGACCAAGCCTTACAACAGGCAAGAGAAGCCATTAAAATCTCTCAAAATTTAGGAGATGAACTTGGCTTGGCTTATGCTTATTATGCTATCGTTTATAATTTCATCAATGCAGGAAAAGATAAAGAAGCCTTACCTTATATTGAAAAAAGCATCAACCTTTACCAAAAACATGGCGAACAATATCGAATGGCGGTAGTGATGCAAAATAAAGTCGATTGCTATTTACATTTAAATGAACTAGAAAAAGCTTTGTCAGCAGCAAATGAATTAATTGACTTATTTGAAAACCCAGTTGATACGGTAGCCAATGCAACAGACAATTATTATTTAGGGCAAGCACTTTATAGCCGAGCAAAAGTGTATATGCAATTACAACAATATAAAAAAGCACTTTTAGATAATGAGGCTTTACAAGATTTATTGAGTAATAAGGGCGCCTTACTAGTCGACGCAGTTTATGTTTTTCAAAAGGCTAAAATCCTCTATTATACCCAAGATTATCCCGCTTCTAAAGAAGTTTGTTTACGCTTATTAAAACATCCGACCGTAGAAGCAGAGCGTTTTTTGGGCTATACTTACGAATATTTATCCAAAAATTATGCAGCATTAAACCAATTTACGGGTGCGTATAAATACCATTTAGAAATGGAGAAATATGAAGAAAAAGAAATATTTCAAGCCTCTAAACTCAAAATGGAAGAATTACAAGCCAAATATGAAACAGAAAAAAATACAGCAACTATTTTAGCCCAACAACAAGCTATTACCCAACAGCGAATTACCCAATGGTTTGCTTTTGGATTTGCAGGTATTCTGAGCTTGCTCCTTTTTCAAACCTATAAAAACGCTATTTCAAGAAAACAAATTAATGCCGCTTTGAGGGAGTCTAATAATCAATTAGGAGAATCCAATGCTTTATTAGGAGAAAAAAATAAGGAGAATGAGTTATTATTAAAAGAAATTCACCATCGAGTTAAGAATAACCTAGAAATTGTAGGTAGCTTGCTGGAGTTACAAGCCGAGCGAGTGACCGACGAACTCACACAAAGTATTTTAAAAGATAGTCAGAACAGGGTGCAAAGCATGGGCATTATTCATCAAAAGTTATATCAAGAAGGAGATTTAAATAGTGTGGACATGCAGGATTATTTTAAAAATTTGAGTGAAAGTATTTTGGAAACATTCAACGCTTGGGATAAAATGGACATTAATATTAATATGAAAAAACTAATTTTGGACGTAGAAATGGCTATTCCAATTGGTTTGATTGTCAATGAATTGGTCACCAATGCTTGGAAATATGCTTTTCCTCCAACTATTTTTAAAAATAAAAAAGGGACTATCGATATTAGTTTGTCGAAACCAACCGACCGTCAACTTCAATTAATTGTAGCCGATAATGGTATTGGTAAAAATCCAGATACGCCAATAAAAGGAACTGGTTTCGGTTCTCAGCTAATTCATTTATTAACCCTGCAATTGAATGGGAAAATGATAGAAAAAAAAGAAGGAGGGACATCTTTTGTTTTTGATTTTCATTTATAAAACAGCCTAGTGCATCAAGTACTAAACAAGTATTAATTATTTGATTATTAACTACTTAGTCCTACTACTAACTGCCACTACCTCTAGCTCCTATAAACCTAAAACAATAACCACATGTCTAATATCAAAATTCTTATAGTAGAAGATGAAATGATTATTGCCGCGAAAATCTCTTTACACCTTACACAATTAGGGTATGAAGTAAGCGGTATTATCCCAAGAGGAGAAGAAGCAATTGTCCATTGTCGAGAAGCTGTTCCCGATTTATTATTATGAACTAAATTAAACTTAATTATTTTTCACATGTGACTGTAAATCAGTAAGAT
>JAFMDF010000162.1 GCA_017857395.1 Bacteroidota bacterium
AACCGCAAAGTTACAATAAATACTATTTAGAACTTCATGCGTAAACCACTAGTATGAAGCAACGGATAAATTGATTTAATTCCATTCCTCTAAAATAAAACCAGTTATCATGAGAAATATCATTTACCTCAGCCTATGTTCAATACTTTGTTTATTAGCATGTAATGTAACAACTAAACCAATCGTTACGCCCGTAAAACAATTGGTAGCAGCCGCTAAACTAACCACCGTAAAAAATAAAGCAGAATTAACAAAGGCGATTGCAGCAGCAGTTCCAGGAGAAGAAATTATCTTAACGAACGGTATCTGGAAGGATGTGGCGATTAATTTTACCGCAAAAGGAACGGCAGACCAACGTATTACCCTTCGAGCAGAAACGGCAGGCAAAGTTTCTATGGAAGGACAATCCTATGTGAAATTTGGTGGAGAATATTTAACAATAAGTGGACTACATTTTAAGAATGGGTATACACCAGAAAAAGCAATTATTAATTTTAAATTAGACAAGGAAACAGTCGCCAATCATTGTCGAGTGACGAACTGTGTGATAGAAAATTTTAACCAATTGAGAAGAGATAGAAAAGACCATTGGGTAGAATTTTGGGGAAGACATAATCAATTAGACCATTGTTACATTGCAGGGAAATCGAACGAAGGACCAACAATAAGAGTAGATATCAAGGGGAACGAAAACATTAATAATTACCACCAAATTACCAATAATCACTTTGGTCCAAGACCAAGAAAAGGTGGACCAAAAGCAGAAACGATTCAAATAGGGGATAGCTTTACGTCCATGTCGCCTTGTTATACCTCCGTAGTTAATAATTTATTTGAAAAATGTAATGGAGAAGTAGAAGTCATTTCTAGCAAAACCAACTTTAACGAATTTAGGAATAATGTTTTTTATCAATGCGAAGGGTCTTTAGTAACCAGGCATGGTAATTACTGTATTATTGATGGCAACTATTTTATTGGTGATGAAAATACCAATGTAGGCGGTATTCGCTTAATTAATACAGGACATTGGGTAACCAATAACTATTTTTATAACCTAAAAGGAGAAAGCTTTAGAAGCCCTTTAGCGGTAATGAATGGGATTCCCAAATCGCCATTAAATCGCTATAATCAGGTAACGGATGTAGTGGTAGCGCATAATACTTGGGTGAACTGTAAATCTCCTTGGCAATTTGGTGTCGGTACAAATATTAGTCAAAAAGAGGTGTTACCATTATCCGAAATTCGGTCAGCTATCCCAATTAGAACAACGGTTGCGAATAACTTGATTTATAATGACAAAGGAGATAAAAATCCGATTGTCGCTCATGATAAAATAAGTGGTATTAATTTTAAAAATAATAGTATTAATAACCAGAAGGTAGCTTTTGAAAAGGTAAAAGGTTTAACTCCTTCAACTATTGCAATGGATAAAGTTGCGGACTATATTTTTACACCAAAAGCAGGTTCTCCCAATGCCCCACTTTATAAAGGCTTTGGTTTTGAAAATATCGAGAAGGATTTGTTTGGCAATAGCCGGGAAAAGAATAATGCAATCGGTGCCATAACGCAAGGAACGAGTAGCAACTTAAATATTTTAGACAAGCAAAAATATGGAGCGGATTGGTTTTCTAATGAAAACCCTGAAGTAGTACCTCAAACACATATTGTCACGACGCAAGCAGGAGATTTAGTAGCAAAAATTAATGCAGCGAAATCCGGTGATATCATTGAATTAACGATGGGTAATTATACGGTGAATAATTCTTTGGTCATTAATAAAAAACTAAGCATTCAATCCAAATCAGAGAAAGTACAAATCAACTATTCGGGTGCTGCCAAAACACCCTTATTTGCTATGCATCCAAGCGGAAATTTGATTTTGAAAAATGTTATTTTAAAAGGAGCGAATACGCAATATGCCTTTGCCAGTTTAAAAGAAAACATGTCTAGCCTTTATAATTTAACTGTAGAAGCGGTCGAAATTAGCGATTTCAATTACGTTCTAAAAGCCTATAAAGAGTCTTTTGCAGATGCTATTATTTTTACAAATTCTACTTTAAAAAATTGCCAAAATGGTATCGAATTATCGGAAGAAACCAATGATAAAGGTGATTATAATGTAGAATTTTTTACCATTAATAATTGCCAATTTGATAATGTTAAAAGCAATGTAATTGATTACTATCGAGGAGGTTATGATGAATCGACTATTGGTGGTAATTTATCTGTTACCAATAGCACTTTTACCAATTCTGGTAGTGGAGAAGAAAATGGAATTTTATTAAATACAAGAGGAATTATTAATGTAGATATTTCCAAAAATACTTTTAGTAATAATCAGGTAAAATTGGTTGCCTTATTATGGGGCGCTAAGAATAATACCCATAGTGAGAATGAAATTACAAATTCTGGGACAATAAGAGTAGAGGAGAATTTGAAGTTAAAATTGGTTTATTAAGTGTAGATTTAAAAATACTAACCTGTGAAGTGTAATTGAATTTCTCTACGCGCAAAACATCCAACAACATAAAACAAGAAAGCCCTCAATCACAACTGATTGAGGGCTTTTCTATATCTTAAATACTAGAGAACTAGTATTATTTATCGCCGTCTTTCTTCAATTGATCTTTCAATTGAGAGAATACATCCAAATCTCCTAAAGTAGATTTTTCAACGTTCGTCTGTACTTTCTTAACCGCTTGTGTGGTTACTTTTCTTTCTTTCACTTTTTCTTGACGTACTTGATCATCTGCTTCTCTTTGAATGTCTTCTAAGTAACGTAAGTGAGAAACTAAGATACGCTTATCGTCTCTGTTGAACTCAA
Organism: Bacteroidota bacterium; assembly: GCA_017857395.1. Lineage (GTDB taxonomy): Bacteria > Bacteroidota > Bacteroidia > Chitinophagales > Saprospiraceae > JAFMDF01. Next base: position 2,825 of record JAFMDF010000162.1, read on the forward strand.
TTACTTTTACCGTCAATACATCATCAACATTTGCCAAAGAGCCGTCTTCTTTCTTAACGTGCTTAATTGGAGCAAATGCTTCTAAACCATAAGGTAATTGAACGATAGCACCTCTATCATCTCTTCTTAAGATCGTTGCTTCATGGTAAGAACCTACAGGGAATACACTTTCGAAAGTATCCCATGGATTTTCTTCCACTTGCTTATGACCTAAAGATAATTTACGGTTGTTCTGATCTACATCTAAAACGACTACATCAATTTTCTGTCCCTTCTTCGTAAACTCAGATGGGTGAGAATAACGTTTCGTCCAAGATAAATCAGAAATATGAATCATACCACCGATACCTTCTTCCAATTCGATGAATACGCCATAAGGAGTTAAGTTTTTAACTAAACCTGTGTGACGGCTTTCGAGAGGGAATTTGTCCATAATGGTATTCCAAGGATCATCCGCTAATTGTTTGATAGATAAAGACATTTTTCTGTCCTCTCTGTCAATCGTAACAATCTTCGCATCATACTCTTGGTTGATCTTGAAGTATTCTCTAGCGTTGATTGGCTGGTTGCTCCAAGTTACCTCAGATACGTGAATCAAACCTTCAACACCTGGCATAATTTCTAAGAATGCACCGTAATCTTCGATATTAACGATACGCCCTTTCACAGTTGACCCTTCTTTCACTTCTTCTCCTAATACTTCCCATGGGTGCGGTTGTAATTGCTTCAGACCTAGAGAAATACGCTTCTTATTCTCATCAAAATCAAGTACTACCACATTGATTTTCTGATTCAAAGATAAGATTTCACTTGGGTGGCTGATTCTACCCCAAGAAATATCTGTGATATATAATAAACCATCGACACCACCTAAATCCAAGAATGCACCGAAGTCTGTGATATTCTTCACTAAACCTTCTAATACTTGTCCTTTCTCTAAACTTCCGATGATTGCTTCTCTTTGTTCTGCTAAATCACTTTCGATTAACGCTTTATGAGATACAACAGCATTCTTAATAGTCTCATTAATTTTAACTACTTTGAATTCCATTTCTCGACCAACGTACATATCGTAATCAATGATTGGCTTAATATCAATTTGAGAACCTGGTAAGAAGGTCTCTAAACCATTACAGTTGGCAATTAAACCACCTTTGGTCTTACTGATAATCACACCTTTGATAACGGTACCATTCTCGAAAGAATCTTTGATAGATTCCCAAGCTCGTAATAACTTCGCCTTACGACGAGATAATACTAACTGACCTCTATCATCTTCTTGTTGCTCTACATATACTTCAACAGTATCTCCTGCAACCATGTCTGGTGTATCTCTAAATTCAGATAGAGATAATAAACCATCAGATTTAAAATTGATATCTAATAATACCGTACCATCTTTGATTTCTGAAACTGTACCTTTTACAATTTCTCCTTCAATGACTGCACTTAAAGTAGATTCATATTGTGCTAAGTAGGCTGCTGTTTCTTCATCAGAGTAAGGTAAAATATGCTTACCTGTTTGACTCCAATCGAAATCATCGTGAGCTGTTGTATCAACTACTACTTCTGCTACTTCTTTTTTAGCTTTAGGCGCTGCTGCTGCTTTTGCCTCTGCTTTCTCCGCTACCGTCTTTTTAGGAGCTGGTTTTGCTGCAACTTCTTCAACTACTACCGTTTCTTCAGTAACTGGTGTTGCTGCGACTGCTGCTAATGGTTGTGCAGGTGTTTCAATAATTACCGCTGCTGCTGCTTGTGCGTCTGCTGCTGCTTGTGCATCTGCTGCTGCTTGTGCGTCTGCTGCTGCTTTTGCGTCTGCTACTGCTTGTGCGTCTGCTGCTGCTTTTGCATCAGCTACTGATGTATCTACTGCTGCTAATGTTTGTGGTTCAGCGACTACTTCTACTGCTGGAGCTGCTGTTTCAGGAGCATCTGCAACATAATCAGCTGCTAAGCCAAGAATGATAGCGTCTCTTTCTGCTGCATCATCATAAGGACGGCTAATCGCAATTTCTTTGTGATTGCCAGCTCTTAGACTAAAGTAAAATTTGCCAGCTTCGTTGGTCAAGGCTTTATAGCGCTTACCAATAGGTAGATTTTTTTCAACGGAAGCAACTCCGTTATCTCTTGCTGCGGCAGAGTCATAGCCTTCACTAATTAAAGTAATTTTACCATCTATGCTGTAAGTAAAGTAAAATTCACCATCATCTGGGAAGGTATCAAAACCACTAGCTGAACCTATACTTCTTTCTTCATAGAAAGATAACGGTTCGTAATTGTCATTCTTATTGTCTGACATTTAAAAACAAATTTGTAGTTAGTGTATATATTACTGATTATCAATGGTTTATCAAATAAATACAACCAACGAGGTTAAGGAATATTTTTAGCGGCGCAAAGGTACAACTTTTATAGGTATTTTGAAAGGGTTTATTTGCTGCGGTAAATTTTATTAGAAAAAGGGTAATTTGCTGGAAATTAAGGGGGTCGAGTTGCGGGTTGGATGGAAGCAAGTTTTAAAAATAATGTTATATAATGACATCTGATTTCTACTATTTTCTTATAGTTAGTCTACTTCATCTTCTTTTAAAACACCAATTGATTACTTAGTTTTTTACCCTTAAATTAAGCCTTGACTAGAATTTTAACTCGCAACTAAAAATACAAACAAATGCGTTATCTTTTAACAGTTCTAATTAGTTTACTTTTCTTAACGATGCAAGCTCAAAGAGCAAGAGATTATGGCATCAAAATAGGCGTGCTGGAAACTGGTCAACAGAATGCGATTACAGATGTAGCTGGTGTTTTGGTTGGACAACAAACCTTGCATAAAAAGAAGCATATTCGGACAGGAGTAACGGCTATCTTGCCACATGGCGATAATATTTTTCAACAAAAAGTACCTGCGGCAATATATATAGGGAATGGATTTGGAAAATTAATGGGCTATAGTCAAGTAGCAGAATTAGGAAATATAGAAACGCCTATTATTTTGACAAATACCCTAAGTGTACCAACTGCAGCGGATGCTTTAATTGATTATACCTTAAACCAGCCAGCCAATCAAAAAGTTCGTTCGGTAAATCCGATAGTAGGGGAGACCAATGATGGGGCATTGAATAATATTCGAGGTAGGCACGTTAAAAAGTCAGATGTATTGGCAGCGATTAAAAAAGCGAAATCAGGAGGAGTTGACGAAGGAAATGTTGGTGCAGGAACTGGCACACGTTGTTTTGGATTCAAAGGAGGTATTGGAACTGCTTCCAGGATATTGCCTAAAAAATTAGGTGGTTATACCGTTGGGGTTTTGGTGCAAACCAATTTTGGAGGAGTTTTACAAATTGACGGCGTTCCTGTTGGTCAAGAATTAGGTAAATTTTATTTAAAAGAACAATTGGAGTATTCGCCTGATGGTTCTTGTATGATAGTTGTAGCAACGGATGCGCCACTAAATAGTAGAAATTTAAAACGACTTGCCAAAAGGGCGATGTTGGGTTTAGCTAAAACGGGCGGAATTGCGTCTAATGGCAGTGGTGATTATGTGATTGCTTTTTCTACAGCTAAAGATGTACGAATTCCGTATCAATCCGATTCACCTTTTCGCTCAGGTAAAGTTTTAAGAAATAGTGAAATGTCCCCTTTATTTATGGGCGTAATTGAAGCAACAGAGGAAGCCATTATTAATTCCTTATTTGCGGCGGAAAGTATGAAGGGGAATGGTCAGCAAATGGAAGCATTGCCGATTAAAAAGACGATTAAAATAATGAAGCGGTATAAGTGGATTGCTAGATAAAAAATATTGTTTTATTGTTAAATGGTTATATTGTTACGCTGACACGAAGGACAACAATATAACCATTTAACAATACAGCAATAAAATTACTCAATCAAACCTAATTTTTTAGCCCGACCTTCCCATTTCTGTCGAGCCAATTTTTGTAAATCTGCTTCGCCATCTGATTCATCGACAATTTCTAAACCTAATAAAGTTTCCAGAACATCTTCCATCGTCACTAATCCTACTAAAGAACCATAGCTGTCTACCACAATTGCAATTTGCGCTCTTTCGGTAGTCATTACCTCAAATAATTGCGGTAATGGTTTATCATCTCTAACCGCAGGAATTTCTCGAATTAACTCTTTTAATTGTACATTATCTCGACCTTCCACTAAATGTTGTAGAATTTCATCTTTTAAGACAACCCCAGTAACATGGTCATCAGATTCTTGAAAAATAGGAATTCTAGAAAAACGTAAAGGTTGATTATTTTTATAAAAATCCATTAAGGTAGTTGTTTCATCAGCTTTTACCATCACCGTTCTTGGAGTCATAATATCTCTGACAGAAACTTCTTCAAAACGTAGTAGGTTTTTAATGATGGTAGATTCACTTTGTGCCAATACGCCACTTTCTTCTCCTGCATGTGTCATTGCGGCCAAATCTGCTCGACTAAACACACTTTTATTTTTATCCTTCTTTAAATTTTTGGTAATTAACTGACTGACAAAAACGAAAGGAGCTAAGACAAATAATAAAAACTTTAAAGATTTTACCGTAAAACCTGCTAAAGATTCCCACATATTTGCTCCAATTGTTTTAGGGATAATCTCAGAAAGAATTAATATAGCTAAAGTCATTACAACCGCTATAACAGATTCTGAGGGAATGTTAATATCAAGACCCGGAATAGGGATAGAGGAATAATTTTCAAATACAACGGCTGCTTGTGCACCTACACCAATTGCACCAATCGTATGAGCAATTGTATTTAGCGTCAAAATTGCGGAGAGTGGCCGGTCTATATCTTCTTTAAATATGGCTAAATCTTTTCCAATCTCACTTCCGTCTTGTATTTTTCTGTTAATAAAAGAAGGCGTAATACTTAATAAAACGGCTTCCCAAATCGAACATAAGAAGGAGAATAGAATTGAAAGAACAAAGAAAAATATTAATAAGCCCATCGTGTTTTACTTGTTTAAAGTGGTCTAGTTATTTTAAATGTAAGTACTTGAACTAAACCAGTAGATGCTGGTGTGAATGAGGGGTTTTAGAATTGCTTCAATCCTTAAATCCTTCATTACTTTAATCCTTATACTTAGAAACTAATCGTATTCTGTACCGATTTAGTTCCTTTGGCAATATCGCCAAGGGTGCTTTTGAATTTAACGATTTTATCACCAGCAGACAATTCTGCATTTTCGTTACTCATTTTTTTCACAGACTTGCTAAAAGTATAAATACTAACCATGCGAGCAGATTCTAAAACGAAGCGTTGCATCATGGGCAATTTTTCGTAATCTGTAGCACTTAGCATGCTGCCAAAAGAGCGGGTGAATTTTCCGTTGGCATATTCATATTTGTTATCAACAGAAATCATGCCTCTAGATAATTCTTTGGTTAATTTGTTAACCGCAGTATTCATCGCCTTAACGTTGGTAAAATCTGCCGCAAAAGTAAAGATAAATTCGTTAAAGTCCGCCTTTGCTGCTGCATTTGACATGCCATTCACGGATTCAAGGGTATTTTCAATCCGACTTAAATAACTCGTTAACTCTTTTTGGTCGGGTAAAGTCATCTCCCCAATTTCTCCAGAATCCATATATCCTTTTAAATCTTCCTTGCTTTCACTCATATTAACAGTGACAAGCATTTTGCCAGAACCATCTGTTTTCATTTTGACTTCTTCTACGATTTCAAAACAACTAGTAAAAAAAATGGTCAAAAAACTAAAGAATAATACCTTTTTCATGGGTTTAAGTTTTATGGTTGCCATGTTGCGGTGTTGCGATGTTGTATAAAGTCAACAAGGCAACAGGGTAACAAGGCAACAATTTATTTAATTACTCATGCCGATAATACATCAAAATCGCTCCAAAAGCGGTAATCAAAGTGGTTAGCACGGTTGCCATTTTGATGGAGTAGCGAATATGATTGACAAAAGTTTTGATAGTATCTACTTGTTGGGGATAGCGAGGATAAATTTCCGCTGCCATTTTCTCCTCATTAAAAATATGGGCAGCACCAAATTCTACTCGATTTTGAATCAATACTTTATAGGTCTTCATTACTTTTACCCGAAAGTAAATATTCAAAAATAGCATGGCAATAAATAAGCCGATTACTATAGTTATTAATATTAGGTACATAATATAAACTAGTTTTAAGACGAATCAAGTGTCAGAAAATGTGTTAAGGAAGATTTAAATATTAATGATGAACGATGAATTGTTGGAAATGAAAATTTATCGACTCTTTAGGCTGATAAAAATCCTCGCCAATTTTTTGAAGACAATGGGATGTTGGTAATAAGTATTTCTACCTGAATAATTGTATCAGTTTTTAGAGGTCTATCTTTACTGTTTTTCGAATTCATCATTCATCATTTGAAATGTTCAACCGCAACCGTTCTTCTCTTTTCTGTCGTTCTTTAACAATAGAATCTACGGCATGTTGAATAACATCTTCTTTTGTAGCCTTACATAAACTATCCAAAATAGGACTAATAGAATCTAATTGATAATTGACTAAAGTATCAATCGTTCTTCTTGCTGCTCGGTCTAATTTAATTTCTGGTTCTTCGCAAGCACTTAAACTAAATAATAATATAAAGGAAAAATAGATAGGTTTTAGGTTGAAATTAGAGCTTCCAGAACTTGAAGTTCTGGAAGCTCTTTTTAAACCATTTTGAGGAATATTATTTTGACAAAAAACAAAACGGTAAGCCGAAACTTGCTCGACTAACCGTTTTGAAAGAAAATTATATTTTATTTTTTTTTGTGCCATGTTGAATTTAAATCAATGATGAAACACAAAAATAAGAATTGCTATCTTGAAATGAGTATTATACGTTAAAATTCATCACTCATCACTTATAATTCCTCCCTATAATCCAGCTTTCGCAGAAATTTCCAACATTCGATTAATACTCTTCACGCCATCTTCAATCACCCACTTTGGTAAAGTAATTTCTGGCGTTTCGTATTTCATACTGATGTATAATTTCTCCAAAGTATTTAATTTCATGTGTGGACAATCATTACAAGCACAAGCATTATTTGGTGGTGCAGGAATGAATGTTTTATGTGGAGACGCTTTAATCATCTGGTGTAGAATACCAGATTCGGTCGCTACGATAAATGCTTTGGCTGGATTTTCTTTAGTATAGCGTAACAAGCCGCTTGTAGAACCGATATAATCCGCAATATCTAAAATATGTTCTTCACATTCTGGGTGAGCGATGAATTTCGCTTCTGGATGACGCAACTGTAATTTAGTAATTTTTTCGTGCGAGAAAATTTCGTGAACCATACAGCTTCCATTCCATAAAACCATATTTTCTCTACCAGATTGTTTTTGTAAGTATCGACCTAAATTAATATCTGGTGCAAAAATAATTGGCTGATCTGCTGGAAAACTATTGATAATATGCATGGCATTCGTTGAAGTACAACAAACATCTGTCAATGTCTTCAATTCAGCAGTACAATTAATATAACTGACTACTTTATGGTCAGGATATTTTTCTTTGAATTTTTTGAATAAATGCGGTGGACAAGAATCTGCTAAAGAGCAACCCGCTTTTAAATCAGGTAAAATTACTTTCTTGCTTGGAGATAACATTTTTGCGGTTTCTGCCATAAAGTGAACGCCAGCAAAAACAATAATATCTGCATCTGTAGAAGCGGCCTGTTGAGACAAACCTAAACTATCGCCAATATAATCTGCAATATCTTGAATATCTGCGTCTTGGTAGTAATGTGCTAAAATAATGGCATTCTTCTCTTTTTTCAATTTTTCAATCTCCTCGAATAAATCTAAAGATGGGTCAATATCAATATCTAAAAATCCTTTTTTAGTTAAATTTTTTTTGGCAATGGCAACTGCACTCATTTTTGGAATTTTTGATGAAAAAATGGCTTTCTTTAATTGGTTACTCCTCTTAAGTACCTTACTAACCGAAGAAAGATTAAGAAAGTTTATTTCTTTTATTTTTTGAATAAAGTTCTTGTTTTTTGGACGAAACCCAACCTGAAAAGTTACTATTTTTTTAAGAAGAGAGAGTAGAGAGGAGAGAACAGAGAAGAAATGAACAATAAAAATTCCTAAATAATTTTTATTTTACTATTAATTTTAGGCGCATCAAAATCTCTTTTCTCTACTCTCGGCTCTCTTTTCTAAAGAGATTTACATCAACAAAAAAACAGCAGGTCGTTTATGCAATTCAGGTAATTTACTTTTGCGCCATGCGGCAATCGTTTTTGTCACCACATATTCATTCGGTAAAGTTAAATCCATTGCAATACAAAATCTAGTTGTTGGCGAAAGTACCCTAAATGCTTGCTCGACTAATTGTTTATTGCGATAAGGGGTTTCAATAAAAAGCTGTGTTTGTTTGCCTTTCTGTGCTACTTGCTCCAATTTTTTTAAATCTTTACCAATGATTTCTTTTTTAGGCGACAAATAACCGTGAAAAGCAAAACTTTGCCCATTCATTCCCGAACCCATCAACGCCAATAAAAGAGAGGATGGACCAACTAGTGGAATGACTTCGATACCTTTTTCATGTGCCAATTTTACGATTTCAGCACCGGGGTCTGCTACGCCTGGGCAACCTGCTTCTGATAATAAGCCAATATCATTCCCTGCTTCTGCTGCTGCTAAATATTGACTCCATTCATTATAATCAATGCGTTTATTGAGTTCAGAAAAAGTTAGCTCACTAATGGCTTTAGGGTGTTCCGTCGTTTTAATGTACCGTCGAGCCGTTTTTGCTTTTTCAACAATGAATATTTCTAGTTGATGAATAATATCTTTGACATATTGAGGTAATACATGGTCGCCGTTTTCCCCTAAAGGGGTAGGAATTAAATATAGTTTTCCTTTTTTATGCATGTTATTTTTTGCACAAAATTACAGTTTACTGGGGTTAAAAGAAAAGAGGGCTGAAAAATTAATTTCAACCCTCTTTTAAATGTGGGTGTTTGTTAAATTGTAATCTTATCGAATCAAGTTGTTTGCATATTTTTAGTAAGGGGTGGGATTTTACTTATATGCGGTTTTTAGCCAACTTGAACCCCACTTTACTTTGGTAAATTCTTTAAGACCATTCGTTCATATAAACCAGTAGATTTGATCGTACCACAGCCTTCGATTCCTAATTCTGTGATAAAATCTAGTCGATTGGCGTAAGAAGGTCTAGTATCTCGATATTGTTCTTGGGTGGATAATTTTTCTAATATAGGTTGAATACCAAAACGATCAAAAATTGAAGTTTGGCAAATTAATTCACCTGTTTCTCTATCTATTTCCTTAATAATATCATCCTGAAAAGCTAGTTCGTCTCGTAAGGTTTTCGCTATATCTAATAAGGATGGATTGGTAATAGGTTCATCGGCTTCAATTAAATCAAATAAAGTACTCGTATTATATTCGGAGATGAGGTTGTCAATTAAATATCGACCCGAGATATTGGTTGCTTCAAAGGCCATTAAATAATAGATTTCATAACCTTTACTCAGGGTATTTAAAAAGCCTGTAGAGACATAAAAATGTCCACCTGGCAGAGAGAAAGCATAACGATTATCATCGTGCAAAACAATTACTTCCCACGTTCGCTCAGGATTCCAACGATTGGAAGGCGTAGATTGTCTATCTTGTCGAATTTCTTGTGTTGCTTGGTCATAGAGTGTCTGTAAGTAAGTTATAATAACAGAATCTCTTTTAGATCGACGATTCAACAAAACATATTCTTCAGGATTATCATGAATCGTTTGCTTGAGTAAATCCCCAAGGACTTCTCGCTTTTCTTTTGTGAAATCTGCTGAAGTTAAACCAGATTCAACTGTTTCCACGCAAGTAGAGGCCGTAAAAACAAAATAAGTTAAAAGGAGAATAATTAATCCCTTAATTCCATAGCGCATAATGAAGTTTTTCTTTTTTTTTTATAAAAGATGTACTATGTGTGTTGTAAAATAGGGACTATAATTTGAAAAGAGGTAATAGGATATGTTATTTAATGAATAGCAAAAAACATACCAATTATTAACTTAATTACTTAAAAATTAGCTTTTTATAAATTATGTTTTTTTTCTTTATCATAAGTTACTCCTTTTCTGTTTACCCTTAAACCTATTAAAATACTTGATTTTATTACACTTCTTTATATAGTTTAGCAGTTTAAAAATACTAGATTATCAATAGGAAACAATGTTTCGGCATTAGAAAGTTTAAAAGAAAAAATAATTTTGATGATTGATTTTATTTAATTTTAGCGCATTATTTCTTTTTAATCATTAAATTGCGAAAGAAAATTATCACATTAACAATTAAAATACTTTTTGTCAATACTAAAAGAATAAACTATGAGAAAAGCTGATTGGATAATAGGCGCATTAATTGCCACCGTCTTTGTATTAGGTATCTATTTTTTTAAAATGAATTGGCCTGATGTTTCAAGTCAGGAACATGACAGGCCTTCTGTTGCGGAAACATTAGATAAAATTGGAGATGGAACAACAGCTACTTTGGATGAGGAAGATGATTATGAGGAAGATGAGTTTCCAAGCGATTCTGATACGACAACTTATGAACCAGAAGAACCAACCATTGATGATTTAGCAAATTTAAATGAGACAAGAGCTCAGGAAGCGAATGATGGAACAACTGGTAGTAGCCGTAGTAATGGTACGAATACTAGACCTTCTGCTTATGATAGTGATAATGCAGGTGGTAAATTTTTAGTAGTAGCGGGTACCTTTAAGCAAGAGGCTAATGCGCAAATCCAATTAAAGAAATTTCAACAAATGGGGTATAAGAATGCAGAAATTGGGAAGTTTAACAAAAAAGCCTATGCTTCATTAATTGTTAATCGATTTAATAGTTCAGCCGAAGCTAAACAATTGGTCAATACTTTAAAGCGTAAAGGGATAGATGCTTATGTGCATACCAAAAGATAGTTTTTAAAAAAGTCTATTTTTAAAAAGGGATGATCAGCAGCAACCAAAAGTGAAATTTATAAAGAATTTACTTTTGGTTGCTGCTGATCAATGAGGTCGCAAAAGGCAACAATTGATTAAATTAAAAATATATAAGTGTAACAATCTAAAAAAGAATCAATTAGGATGCTAGCTAAGCTCATTAATATGGCCTGTAGTTCTAGCATTTTCGGTAAGGGTTGTAAAATAAAAATCGAGTTAGCGACTTCCCACTAACTCGATTTTTATTTTATTCGATAACTTGCCAATGAGTCAAAATTTATCACTCACCACTTATCACTACTAAGCACCTCTTTTTTTACTCAATCGAACCGTTTTAATAGTTCTATCGTTTTCCCCCATCAATCGGACTAAGTACATGCCTGTAGGCAAATCCATAACATCATAATGGTTCATATAATTGGCATCAAATATTTTGACTGGACGACCTACGATATTATAAATAATCAAACGTTCTACTTGGTCTGCATCTGAAATAGAAATAAAGTCAACCGTAGGATTTGGATAAATTTTTATAGCTGCTTTATTAAAATTGATAGTATTAGTAGACATTTGATTAAATTCAAACCGACCAGTTACCGTATTGTCTGAATTGGTAATATCTGTTGCAGTTACTTCAACAATGGCAAATCCTTCTGTTCCGTCAGGATAAACATGCACATCAAAATTAGATTCCTCGCCTGGTGCTAGTACTAAATGCGTACCATCCGCAGCAGAAGTTTCTCCATAAGTTGGAATGTAACAAAGATTTTTATCACAAACAGCCGTTTCCCAACCATCTTTTAATTCAATGACATTTCGCTTCCACATAAGGGTAACAGTGTCTTCTGCTTCATTTTTGATAAATCCTTTAGCTGTAATATCATCGTCGGAAGCCAATACGGTAGTAGAACCTGTGGGTTCGGTTAATTTGAGGGTCACCTGTGCTGACAGGGAAATGGAAAAGATAAGAAAAAATAGGAGTAAAGTTTGCTTCATGTAAATGGGATATTACTAATCTATTCTAAAAAATAAATTGACAATGTTGTTGATTTATTTTTTGATAAGAATCGGTTAATGAACTGGATATATATTTATTGCTCAAAGGTATTGCTAAAATAAATAAAATGCTAGTTTTATACAATAAATTAACAGTAGCCGACATTGATTTAACGCTTTTTAAGAATGCCTACCAAATGGTTCGTCTTAACAAGGACATTACAAGCCGCTTTTGACTTTTCTTCTTTGTGCTTTAGCAACTTTCTTTAATTTTAGCACATTTTTAGAATAGTTTATTAACTTGATGCCATGAAAGAGGTCAGATGTCAGACTGAAAATTAAAATTCTCTGTCAGATGTCAGACTTAGGACGTTGCTGATTAACGTATCTGACCTCTGACAGTTTATAAAATAAACGGTCTGACTTCTGACCTCTCTAAGACCAACCGACAACCTATTAATTATGCACATTGCTATTATTGGAAACGGAATCAGCGGTATCACCGCCGCTCGCTTTATCAGAAAATTAAGCGACCATAAAATTACCGTTATCTCTGCTGAAACAGATTATTTTTTCTCTCGCACCGCCATCATGTACGCCTATATGGGACACATGCGAAAAGAAGACCTAAAACCTTACGAAGATTGGTTTTGGGAAAAGAATCGTATCGACTTGAAACGAGGTTTTGTGGTCAAAATTGATAGTCAGAACAAGAATCTAATCTTTAAAGAAGGCGCTAATATGAGCTATGATAAACTCATCATTGCCTGTGGTTCGACCCCTAATAAATTTGGTTGGCCCGGTCAAGATTTAGACCGAGTTCAAGGGATGTATAGTATGCAAGATTTAGATGGCATGGAAGCAGCTAGTGCGGATGGATTAAAGCATGCAGTTATTGTTGGTGGTGGTTTGATTGGCATTGAAATGGCAGAAATGTTTCATTCTCGACATATTCCAACGACCTTTTTGGTGAGGGAAAAATTGTACTGGAATATGGTCTTGCCAGAGGCAGAATCTAAAATGGTCAGTCGGCATATCACAGAAAGTGGCATTAATTTACAACTGGAAACGGAATTAAAGGAAATAATTGATGATGGAACGGGCAAAGCTTGTGCTGCCATTACGAATAAAGGGGAGCGAATTGATTGCCAGTTTGTTGGTTTGACCGCAGGCGTACATCCGAATATTGGTTTTATTAAAGAAAGCACACCAGAAATTGAAGTGGGTAGAGGGATTTTAGTCAATGAAAAATTAGAGACGAGTGTCAAAGATATTTATGCAATTGGCGATTGCGCACAACTAAGAAACCCAAAAGAAGGTAGACGTCCTATTGAAGCAGTTTGGTATACTGGAAAAATGATGGGCGAAACCGTAGCTTATACCGCATGTGGTAAAGAGACAGCATACACGCCTAGTATTTGGTTCAATTCTGCCAAATTTGTAGACATTGAATACCAAGTCTATGGGACGGTCTTAGCCAAAGCACCAGAAAACCATGCGTCTATTTATTGGGAACATCCAGAAGGGCGAAAAAGTATCCGAATTGTCTATGACAAAAACACCAATGAAGTACTCGGATTCAACTTAATGGGCATTCGCTATCGACATGAAGTTTGCGAAAAATGGTTAAAAGAAAAAACGTCTGTAGAAACAGTTTTACAAAACCTAGGAATTGCCAATTTTGACCCAGAATTTTATAAAGAATACGAGACAGAAGTGATTAAAATTTACAATCAACAAACTGGAAAAAATCTGCAATTAAAGCAAAAGCGAAGTTTGACGGCTGCTTTGAAATTCTTGAGGAGGGCAGTAGGCAGTAGTAGTAGGCAGTAGCAGTAGGCAGTTTGTTCATCATTTATCGTTCATCATTCATCATTCAAAAAATGCATATAATACAAAAAATAGGACTAGGGATTTTTATTGGGGCATTAGCATTATTTACGCTTTCTTTAGGCATGGGTAAATACCAATTGTCTGAAGCTGACTTAGACATTTCTAAGGAGTACCATAAAAAAGAAATTATAGCAAAAGCGAAAGTTAACGGCTTAATAGGCAAAAGATACGAGTCGAATTTTGCTTTTATCGCTGATTTAAAAAAGACCTTAACCGACGCACAGCAATCTTTGGAGGAAAAAGCCAAAGACGGCATTCCAGAAGGTGTTTATGAATGGGATTACCGAATAGGGAACATGAAAAGTTATTTATTTGGCATCGTTAAATCTGCTAGTGTGGGTCCCATTGCCCAACATCCAATTCGTTGGTTCATGCTAACTTTTGGTCTAGGTATTTTAGGAGGTTTATTATATATATTTCCAAAGTTTGTTTCCTTACCTGGCATTAAAAACAATGGTATTTATCATAATTCGCTAACTAGAGGATTGCAAGTAAATATTAGAAGTCTCTTTTTAGGTTTAACGATTGTCGGAACAATTGTTTATGGTATTTTTTATATGAATCACAACCTACTTTGGCCTGCTATTACGACGGCAATGATTGGCTTAATTACTTGGTTGGTCTTCTTCAAACAACGGTCAAAAGAAAACAATCCACAGCGTTCTGCCTCTCCTGATGTTACAGGTTGGTTAGGCGTGATGACAGGTGTTTATTTAATAGGCTTTTATATTTTATTATACTGGATGCCAGAATATATTACCAGTTGGGTCGTCATGGTCAATCCATTAAGTTTATCTTTAAGTGGCAATGGAGCAAGTCAATGGTTTTTATACGGTACGCTTTACACCATTATTGTATTGGTCATGGGGATTAGAATGATGAGTAAATATCGGCATAATGTGTACCAAGTCGTTCGGACTTGCTCTGTTATGTTTTTTCAAACAGCCATTGCCTTTTTACTGCCTGAAATATTAGTTCGATTGAATCAACCTTATTATGATTTCAAAAATATCTGGCCATTAAATTATTCTTTCTTTTTTGATTACAACTTAGATACCCTGACGAATAGTGGTGGATTAGGTTTATTTATGTTGGTTTGGGGATTGGCTTTAATGATTATCGGAGTTCCGTTGTTTACTTATTTCTTCGGTAAAAGATGGTACTGTTCCTGGGTCTGTGGTTGTGGTGGATTAGCCGAAACTATGGGGGACCCTTTTCGACAATTATCCGATAAGAGTTTGCGGGCTTGGAAATACGAACGTTATATTATTCATGGTGTACTGCTATTTGCGGTGGTGATGACCTTGATGGTTTTATACACTTATTTTACTGGCAATTATCAAGTGCTAATTTTCAATAGTGATTCCGTCCGAACTTGGTATGGCTTCTTGATTGGTTCTGCTTTTGCAGGTGTTGTAGGAACTGGTTTTTATCCTTTAATGGGGAATAGAACTTGGTGTCGATTTGGCTGCCCATTAGCAGGTTATATTGGTTTGGTACAAAAGTATAAATCTAGGTTTAGAATTACGACCAATGGTAACCAATGTATCTCTTGTGGAAATTGTTCTACTTACTGTGAAATGGGGATTGATGTAAGAGCTTATGCACAAAAAGGACAGGATATTGTGCGGTCTTCTTGTGTGGGTTGTGGCGTTTGTGCTGCGGTTTGTCCAAGAGGGGTTTTACGATTAGAAAATAGTTCTATTGATGTAGATACTCGAACCGATGCCTTACGTGCTTTGCATATTAAGGATGGGGAGTGGACTTTGATGCAGTAGGTTTACAGCTTCATATTTCTATAAATATTTGGTAGCTAGGAGTTCTATAATTAGTTAAAAGTAATAGATTTCTTAATTTTATCTAGCTACCAAATATTCTATTTTTTTAGCATATTTAAAAATATTTTGTTTATAACAGTAGGATATTTCATTATTTTGAAGCATCTTTACATTAATTTTAAAACAAGATGTTTATAATTAAAAATGGCTTTTGTTGAAAAAAATATCTATTCATTAGAATTGAATTCAAAAAATGGACTCTATTTTACTTCAAATGATAATTGGAGAAAAGTATTATCATTTAAGACAGGACAAGCTATAGAAAAAATTAACCCTTTTGCCTTTTTTTGTTTTAAAAATGAACCATTAATTTTATTTTTTCATAATATTGAAAATGAAAAAAAAGTACATCAACTTTGTTGGAATTTCAACAAAGCACCTGTAGCTATATTTTTTAGAGGGCATACCTTACCAATCTCTGATAATGGAAATGAGTTATTAATTCAACTTGACGAAAAAATCGAAATCTATAATGCATTTGACTTAAATGAATCAAAGGGTTTCCTTAATCCTTTGTCTAATGCTAAAATACAAGAATTCTCTTATTGGAATATAGTTTCAGGCAGAATATGGGAGCAATATGCTTTTGCATTTAAAAATGAAAATAAAGTTGATTCGAGATTATTAGAAAACATTGGAGAAGCTCGACATCAATTAATTGAAAGTATAAAAGTAGGGTTTGAGCAAGAAAAAATAAAAGAAGTCTCTATTATTGTTAATCGAATTTTAGGTCGATTAATTTTCACCAGATATTTAATTGATCGACAGATTAGAATTAATTTTAAGCAAAAGAATTATCTTTCCCAAGATGACTTAACAGTAATCATCGACAATAAAGATTTATTATACGATTTATTTTCACATCTACAAGATATATTTAATGGGGATTTATTTCCATTTGTAGGTGAGGCAAAGGAAAGCAAAATTAACAAAGAATATGAAAAGGGTAAATTATCTCAAACAGATTTAACAATACTTAACCTTCTTTTTAGTGGCGGAGAAATATTATCAAAACAACTTTCTCTATTCCATTTATATGATTTCTCTATTATTCCTATCGAATTAGTCAGTAATATCTACGAATATTTTATGGGGAAAGAGAAACAAGATAAAAATAAAGCATTTTATACCCCTCCTTTTCTCGTAGATTATCTTGTAAATGAAACTATTGAACCCTTTCTTGAAAAACAAGATACATGGTATTGTACTACTTTAGACCCTGCTTGCGGGTCAGGCATTTTTTTAGTTGAAACTTTACGTAGAATTATTGTAAAATATAAATCTTTGAATCAAGATGTTTTAACAAATAATATCAAAAGGTTTAAATATGACTTAATCAATATTCTAAAGGATAATATTTACGGCATAGATAAGGATAGAGAAGCTTTAGATGTAGCTATATTCTCTCTTTATATTACCTTACTTGATTTTATTAAAGAACCAAAAGACATTGAAGGGTTTAGGTTTCCTTATCTTTTAGGAAGCAATTTCTTTGAAGCAGACTTCTTCACAACGAGTTTTTCCGAGAATAAACAAAATGATTTTATTGAAAAATTTAAGCGCATAAAGTTAGACTTCATTATAGGAAACCCTCCTTGGGGGCGAATAAAAGAAAGTCCATACATGGACTATGCAAAACAGCGTTTAAAAGACGAACCTGAGGAATTAGGGCGATTACAAAAATTATTTCCAATAAATTATAAAGGGCAAAAAAGAAAGATAAAGTTAGTTGAAAATAATGAAATAGCTCAAGCATTTTTATTAAGAACTTCTGATTTCGCAGATAAAGATTGGACTACTTGTGCTTTATTACGCTAGGTTCGTTTAAAATTTGATAAGAAAATAGAATTAAGCTGTGCTATAA